>JAITGW010000133.1 GCA_031280325.1 Oscillospiraceae bacterium | reverse complement strand
AAACAGCGCAAATTCCGGAAGAGGTTTCTGATGTCCCCGTGTCCGCGGAAGACAGAGCGGAAACCTTTGAGGAGATGCTGGAAAAGTCGATAAAAACCCTGCGCACCGGGGAAAAGGTCACGGGAATTGTGGCTGCTATTACGCCTACGGAGATTTCGGTTGATCTCGGGACGAAGCATTCCGGCTATATTCCGATTTCGGAGCTTACCGACGATCCCGCCAAGAAAGCCGAGGATATTGTCTCTGTCGGTGACGAAATTGAGATGTTTGTGCTCCGCGTCAACGACGTGGAGGGAACTGTTATGCTTTCGCGCAAGCGCGTTGACGCGATACGCTCCTGGGTGGAAATTGAAGAGGCGATGGAGAACAAGACCGTCGTAGAGGGTATTGTCACCGAGGAGAATAAGGGCGGACTCGTCGTTATGATTCGCGGTGTGCGCGTGTTCGTACCCGCCTCCCGCACGGGGATCCCGCGCGAGGGGAGCCTGGCGGAGCTTCTTAAAAAAACCGTTAAGCTCATTATTACAGAGGTCAATCAACAGCGCAGAAGGGTTGTCGGTTCTATCTCCGCCGTCACAAGCGAGGAGCGCAAGGTTCGCGCGGAGGCGCTCTGGAATGAGATTGAGGAGGGCAAGCGATATTCCGGCGTCGTAAAATCCATGACGAGCTACGGTGCATTTGTGGATATTGGCGGCGTGGACGGGATGGTTCACGTGTCAGAGCTTTCGTGGTCGCGTGTGCGCCAGCCATCGGACGTGCTGAAAATCGGCGACGAGCTTGAGGTTTATGTGATTTCTTTCGACAAGGAAAAACGCAAGATTTCCCTGGGCTATAAAGATCGTTCCGCAGACCCGTGGTCGGCGTTCACCGCGAAATACGCTGTCGGCGACACGGCTGAAGTCAAGATCGTCGGACTCATGAAGTTCGGTGCGTTTGCGGAGCTTGTCCCGGGGGTGGACGGGCTCATCCACGTATCGCAGATCGCGGATCGCCGCGTTAACGAGCCGGGCGACGTTCTCAAGGTCGGTGACCTTGTAGAGGTTAAGATCACGGATATTGACTTTGAGCGCAAAAAGGTTTCGCTGTCTATCCGCGCGCTGATTGAGCAGGCAGAGCGGGAGGACGGACCGGACGCGATAGTTTACGATACGGATCAGCAGCCGGCGGCGCAGGAAGAGTCCGCGGACACTCAGGAAGAGACGCAAGAGTAAGAGCGTCGGAAAAAACATCAGATTTTTGTAAAAAAATCTTGTGAATTTCCCTAAAATAGTGTATAATCATAGGGTAAGAAGAGGCGGCAGGCACAAATTGCGGGGAGAAAAGATGTTTAATGTCGGCGATATGATAGCGCATCCGATGCACGGAGCGGGCGTTATCGACAGTATTGAAGAGCGGCGGGTCAACGGCGTTACGCGCAGCTATTATTTGATGAAAATGCGCGGTGGGATGACCGTAATGGTGCCCGTTGAAAATTGCGACGCGGTCGGCGTCCGTCCGATCTGCTGCGCCGACGAGGCGGAGAATATCATGTGCGCCATCGGCGGCATTGACGCCGACATGACATCAAACTGGAACAGACGCTATCGCGAGAATATGCAGCGGATAAAAAGCGGCGACCTTATCGAGGTTGCCAGGGTGGTAAAGGGACTTATGGCGCGGGAATCCGAAAAAGGTCTCTCCACAGGAGAGCGTAAAATGCTCCATTCCGCAAAGCAGATTTTCATCTCAGAGATAGTGCTGTCCCAAAAACTCAGCTATGAAGAGGTTGAGACGCGTATTAACGCGGCGTTTATCGAAGCGTAAGCTCGCACGTGAGACTTTACATGATTGGGACGGCTTTTGCCGTCCCGTTTCTTTAGGGGAGGCGTAAATGACGGTTTCAGAGAAATTGCTTGGACGGCTGCACGTTGCGGCAGTGATTGCCGCGGGAGGATCATCGCGCAGATTCGGCGATGATAAGCTTTTTGCGGAGATACTCGGCGTGCCGGTTCTCGCGCGGACGATCGAGGCGTTTGAGCGCGCGCCGCTGATCCGCGAGATCGTCGTCGTTGCCCGCGAGGAAAGTGCGGGGGCCGTGAGAGAGCTTATCGCGCGGTACGGCTTTAAGAAGTGCGCGGCGGTTGTTACGGGCGGAGATACGCGTGCGGAATCCGTGCGCAATGGCGTGCTGGCGGTGTCGAAAAAGGCGCGGCTCATCGCGATACACGACGGCGCGCGCCCCTGCGTAACGCAGGAGGTCATACGAAAGACGATTATGCTCGCGCGGCGCAGATATGCCGCCGCTCCGGCTGTTCGGGCGAAGTCAACGTTCAAAATGGCGAGCGCGGGCGTCGTTACAGAGACGCTGAACCGCAAGACGCTCTATGAGATTCAGACACCGCAGGTATTTGACGCTGACCTCATCCGGGGAGCTTATATAAAGCTTCCGCAAAACTCCTCCGCGACGGACGATTTGAGCGTTGTCGAGCTTATGGGCGTTACCGCGTATCTGAGCCGTGGAGAGTATACAAACATTAAAATCACCACGCCGGAGGATATAAAGACGGCGGAGGCGTTTGCGCGCGAGCCGGAACGGGGATAGAACATGAGAATTGGTTTTGGATATGACGCGCACAGGCTTGTGCCGGGGCGGAAAATGGTGTTGTGCGGCGTGGAAATCCCGTGTGAATTCGGACCGGCGGGGCATTCTGACGCGGACGCCGCGCTCCATGCGCTTATTGACGCGCTGCTCGGCGCTGCGGCGCTCGGCGATATTGGCTCGCATTTTCCGGACGGGAATGAACGCTACAGAGGCGCTGACAGTCTGGCGCTTTTGCGTCAGGCTTACGCGATGATTCGTGAACGCGGATATAAGCTTGGAAACGCGGACATCACCATCGTGCTGCAAAATCCAAAGCTTGCGCCGCATATCGAAAAAATGCGCGAAACAGCGGCGCGCGCGCTGGAATCAGACACCGGGAAAATCAGCGTAAAGGCGACGACAGAGGAGGGAATGGGCTTCACAGGCTCCGGCGAGGGAATCAGCGCATACGCCGTTGTGCTTTTGGAGCGGACAGAGTGAGCGGGAAAGCCAAGAATCAGAGACTTGGCGCAAAGCTAAAGATTAAATTGCGGGTTGTTGTCATTTGCGAAAGATGTTCTTTACTTTTTTGCCGAAATT
>JAITGW010000074.1 GCA_031280325.1 Oscillospiraceae bacterium | reverse complement strand
ATACCCGCGAAAATTGTTTGACTGGGGGTGCAGTCAAGGATTGTTTAACCGTGCTGTAACAGGGGTTTTGTGTACTGTATAAGCTCTTTGAAAAATAAATTAAAAAATCTTGCACTTACCTATTGACATTTGCCTCCCGCTCTCCCTTGTCTCTGACCGCGTTTTCAGAGGCTCAATTGCCCTCAAGCCCTGTCAGCGGTACTCCGCGCGTATGAAAACGTATAGTCAGTATATCGGTAGCGCGCACGATGTGCGGCCGGTTTTGCCGCGCATCAAACGCAATCTGAGCCTCCGCCGAATTTTTTTTGCGATGTGCGCAACCGACGCAAAATTTTCTTGTCTTTATACACAGGCGCGGTTAATCCGCGCAGAACACGGACAGTATATATTCAGCCTCAATCTCCAAGCAGCAGATATCCAGCTTCCCTGTCTCAATTTCGCTCAGCTTGCCCGCCCCCCGCGCTTTCAAGACGCATTCCTTGCCCGTCCAAATCCGCATTATCTCCGCCGCTCCGTCCGCCGCGTCGCATACTCTCTCTCGCTCCGCCGCGGAAAACTCCCGCTTCAATATCCGCGAGTCAACCGTTCTCATGCGTTCAATATCAATACCGATCCTCCCGCGCTCTGAAATTGCCGCGGCGGCCAAATCACCGCTGTGGGAAAGACTGAAGTCCGGCGCCCCTTCCTGAAAATATGGCTTTCCCTCCGGCGAGAAAAGTATATCCGGCGGTTCTGTTCCTCTCTCCGCAAGCGCTTCCAGCAGCAGGCAGCGGCACATGAGCGACTGTGCGCGGCGGCGCGGCGGGCCGTATCGCAAAACAGCCCCGCGCCACTGTGCGGGAAGTCTCCCGAGCGCGCGCAAAAATTCCGCGTCATCAAGCAACGGCGAAATATTGCCTGTTCGAACCTCAAATCCGTTTCCGCGCAGAATCATTTTTTCACCTCCGGCGTGCGTTTGCAATTATGTCCGCCGAGGCGTCCGAGGGCTTGCCCGGCGCTCATCGCGGCGGCGCGCCGCAAGGGAGTGCCGCTTCTCTCCGCCGGCGCTGTGCGGCGCGGCGGCTTCGCCGCCGAAGTTGTATTTGCCACTATTATAACACACGCCGACAGCAAATGCTACACCCGCTCCGCACACGACGCGCGCAAGGCAAATCAAACAAATTTCGTCTGCGGCAACGTGAGCTTTCTCGCATCTCATGCAAGCCCGTCAATCTTTCTCTTGACCAAACGCCCCGGCGGTTGTATAATTATTTGTATAATTACTATATCCCGCAACTTCACATCAGAACGAAACAAAGGACGTGACTATTATGAAAAAGCTTACTGCCCTCGCGCTTGTGCTGATTCTCACGCTGGCTCTTTTCGCCGGCTGCAAAAACAATTCAAACCCTGAGACGTCGCCCTCCGCCACCCCCTCTGGCGACGTGCCTTCCTCGCCGGACGCTTCCGCAGCGCCCGAAATCGACGACCCGTCGGACACTCTTCTCGCACAGCTTGTCGAGGAGATGAACAACTATCTCGGCGATGCCTCAGGTCCGCTGCTGCTTGATCCCGTGACGGCGGACACAGCACAGAATATGCTTGGACTCACGGCGGAGCAGTTTTCTCAGTATGTAACCGACGCGTCCGCGGCAAGCGGCGCGCTGAACACCATGCCGGACGAATTTGCGCTTATCCGCTGCAATGACGCGGACGCCGCGCAAGCCGTAAAACAGCTTGTACGCAATGGGTTTGACCCCGGCAAATGGATCTGCGTGAGACCGGAGCTTGCGTTTGTCATCGAATCCGACTCTTATGTTCTGCTCGCCTGCTCCGGCCTTCAAAACTGCATCGCGGTGCAGAATGCGTTCAACTCCATCTTCGGCGAGGTGAACCTCGGGCAGATTGACGTGTTCTTTGCCGGCGACGCGACTCCGACCGATCTTGACGGCGGAGGAATCGTCACCGCCCCGTAAACAAGCTGCCGTTTTCCGCGCCTGACAAGGCCGTATCAACCCGATACGGCCTTGTTTAACAGTTGTATTTGCTGAAATCAGGAGTGTGAATATATGCTTTTTTCAAGCGTCACATTTTTATACTATTTCTTTCCCTGCGTTTTACTGTTCTTTTTCCTGATGCCGCGCGCGCGCGAAAAGACCTCCGCCCGCAACTGCGTGCTGCTTATCGCAAGCCTTGTGTTCTATGCCTGGGGAGAGCCTGTATACTTGCTCCTGATGCTGTTCCAATCCTTTTCCGGCTGGGGCTTCGGTCTGCTTATCGAGCGTTATCGCGCGACGAGGCTTCGCCGCGTGTTTTTAGTTCTATCGCTCATCGTCGGATTCTCGGGTCTTGCGTATTTCAAATACGCCGGATTCTTCGCCGACAATCTAAACGCCTTGCTTCCCGCGCTGAGCCTTCCCGCGCTGCATATCGCTCTGCCTGTCGGCATCAGCTTTTACACATTTCAGATTCTTAGCTATGACATTGACCTCTACCGCGGCTCTTGCGGCGTACAGCGCAATTATTTTACGTTCACTACATACGTTTCGCTGTTCCCCCAGCTTATCGCGGGACCGATCGTGCGCTATGTTGACGTGGAGCGCGAGCTGACCGAGCGCGC
>JAITGW010000211.1 GCA_031280325.1 Oscillospiraceae bacterium | reverse complement strand
CGACGACCGCGCCGTCCTCAAAGTCGCTGAAAACACGGAGATTGACCGCAGTCAGCGGTTTTGCGAAAATGTTATTGAAGCCGCGCTTAGGCACACGGCGGGAAAGCGGCATCTGACCGCCCTCGAATCCGACGCGGACGCCGCCGCCGCTTCTCGCTTTCTGACCCTTATGTCCCCGGCCGCCCGTCTTTCCGTTGCCGGAACCGTGTCCGCGGCCGCGGCGCTTACCCACACTGGTCGAGCCGGGATTCGGCGAAAGCTCGTGAATCTGCATAGTTTAAGTCCTCCTTACGCTTCGGTGACGGAGACAAGATACGCGATCTTCGCGATCTTCCCCCGCGTCTGGGGATTGTCGGGCTGGACTGTCTCCGCTCCGATTTTCTTCAGCCCAAGGGACTTCGCCGTCGCGATATGCGACTCCTTGCGTCCGGAAAGGCTCTTCTCAAGCTTGATTTTTAACTGCGCCATTAGCTTCGCCCCTCCTTATATCTCTTCCGGAGCCTTGCCCCGAACAGCTGCGACCTGAGCGGCGTTGCGCAGAGCGCGCAGCCCGGTCATCGTGGCGGCGACAACGTTCTGGGGATTGTTGCTCCTCAGGCATTTTGTGCGGATGTCATGGATGCCCGCGGCCTCCACCACGGCGCGAACCGCGCCGCCGGCGATAACTCCCGTTCCGGGAGGCGCGGGCTTTAACAGCACGCGTCCCGCGCCGAACTCGCCCGTGACCTCATGCGGAATAGTTGAACCCTGGACTGTAATCGTTACGATATGCTTCTTGGCGTCCTCAATACCTTTGCGGATCGCCTCAGAAACCTCGCCCGCCTTTCCGAGTCCATAGCCGACTCGACCCTTGCCGTCGCCAACTACGCACAGCGCCGCGAACTTGAAAATACGTCCGCCCTTGACAGTTTTGGATACACGATTGAGAGAAACTACTTTCTCGGTAAACTCGTTCGGAGCTTCGTCCCGGCGATTATCGCGGCCGCGTCTGTCGGAATTATTGTTTCCGTAAGCCATTTTTCGTCTCTCCCTCCCTTAAAACTCAAGGCCGCCCTCGCGGGCTCCCTCGGCAAGCTCCTGCACACGGCCGTGATAGACATAGCCGCCGCGGTCGAACACGACCGACGTTATGCCATTTGCTTTTGCGCGTTCGGCAATAATCGCGCCGAGCTTGCGGGCGGCAGCCTTGTTCGAGCCGCCTTCAAACCCCTTTTCAACGCTGGAGGCGGACAGAAGCGTCACGCCGGAGGCGTCGTCGATGAGCTGTACATAAATATTCTTTTCGCTGCGGAAAACGTTCATGCGCGGACGCTCCGGCGTGCCGGAAATCTTCGCCCGGACTCTCTTGTGTCTTTTAAGGCGCGCGGCCTTAGTATCGGGTCTGTTAACCATTTTCTAGCACACCTCCTTATTTGGCGTTCTTTTTGCCTTCTTTGCGGCGGATTACTTCGTTTGCATACTTGATTCCCTTGCCCTTGTAAGGCTCCGGCGGGCGGCGCTTGCGGACATCCGCCGCAAACTGACCCACGGCCTGTTTGTCAATTCCGGAAATTATGACCTTGTTCGGAGCAGGGACCTCAATCGAAATCTCATCTGTCTCCTCGACGATTACCTGATGCGAAAAGCCCACGTTGAGTACGAGCTTCTTCCCGTCCTTCGCCGCGCGGTACCCCACTCCGTTGACCTCAAGCTCCTTGTTAAAGCCCGCTGTCACGCCGACAACCATGTTGGCGACGAGCGTTCTCGACAGTCCGTGCAGGGCTCGGTAATTCGCCTCGTCGCTCGGCCGTGTGACCCTGATAACGTTGTCCTCGACCACAAGTGCGACTTCCGGGCGGAGTCTGCGCGTCAGCAAGCCTTTCGGACCCTTGACTGTGATTACATTATCCTCCACCGAAACTGTGACCCCGGCTGGGATATCTATGGGCGTTCTTCCAATTCTTGACATGTTAGCCGCCCCCTTACCACACAAACGCAAGGACTTCGCCGCCGACATTCTGCGCACGCGCTTTTTTGTCGGTCATGACGCCCTTGGACGTTGAAATAATCGCGATACCGAGTCCGCGTAAAACGCGCGGAAGCTCCTCCGCGCCGGCGTAGACTCGCAGTCCGGGCTTGGAGACGCGGCGAAGTCCCGCGATTGCCGCCGCGCCGGAGTTGTACTTAAGCGCAACCTTGATTACGCCCTGCGCGCCGCCGGCGAGGATTTGGTAATTCTTAATGTAACCCTCTTCCAGAAGAATCTCGGCAATTGCCTTTTTCATCTTCGACGCCGGGATATCCACTGTCGGATGCTTTGCCGAGCCTGCGTTGCGTATACGCGTGAGCATATCGGCGATTGGATCTGTGATCTGCATTTTAGTCCTCCTTAAACTAGAGCTACGTGATATCATTCACGTTCCGCGCGAGGTATGCCGCACTGCGCGAGAGCGCTCGCGGCACCTGTCGTCACGGCAATAACCGGCGCTGCCGGCGATTGATATTCTTTGTCGCGCACCCCGCACGGCTTTTTTACCAGGACGCTTTTTTTACGCCCGGAATCTGCCCTTTATAGGCAAGCTCTCTGAAGCAAATACGGCAAATGCCATAGTCGCGCAGATACGCGTGCGGCCGTCCGCAGATTTTGCAGCGATTGTAAGCGCGGCTGGAGAATTTCGGCTCGCGCTGCTGCTTCAGAACCATTGCTTTCTTTGCCATTTGTTCTCCCTCCTAGCTTCTCACGAACGGTGCGCCGAGCGAACTGAGCAGTTCTCTCGCTTCTTCATCCGTCTTTGCCGTTGTGCAGATAATTATATCCATACCGCGGATTTTTTCGATCTTGTCATAGTCGATCTCCGGGAAGATCAGCTGCTCCTTGATGCCCATGGCATAGTTGCCGCGGCCGTCAAAGGAGTTTGCGGAGATGCCGCGGAAGTCACGCACGCGCGGAAGCGCAACGTTGAGCAGTCTGTCAAGAAACTCCCACATTTTATCCTGCCGGAGCGTAACCTTCACGCCTACGGGCATCCCCTCGCGGAGCTTGAAGTTCGCGACTGACTTGCGCGCCTTTGTGACGACGGCTTTCTGCCCGGTTATCGCCGTGATGTCGCGGACAACCGCGTCAACCGCCTTCGCGTTGTCGCGCGCGTCGCCGCAGCCAACGTTGACGACGATCTTGTCAAGCCGCGGAATCTGCATTACGCTCTTATAGTTGAATTTTTTCATGAGCGCGGGCGCGATTTCGCTCTTGTATCTGTCTTTCAGTCTAGCCATTATCTCGCACCCCCTAAATTTCCGCGCCGCATTTTTTGCAGACGCGAACCTTTTCGCCGCCGTCCATCAGCCTGTGAGCGGGACGCGTCGGATTGTCACATTTCGGGCATACGCGCATGACCTTTGCCGCATAAATCGGCGTCTCCTTACGGATAATGCCGCCCGCTTCCCCCTCCTTACGGGGCTTTTGGTGACGTTTTGCGAGGTTTACCCCCTCCACAATGACCTTGCCCGCCTTGGGATCCGCGGAGATCACCTTGCCTGTCTTTCCCTTGTCTCGCCCGGAGAGAACGACTACGGTATCGTTTGAACGGATATTCATCTCTTCTCTCCTCCTATTATATGACTTCCGGCGCAAGGGACAGTATCTTCATATAGTCCTTGTCGCGCAGCTCGCGCGCCACCGGTCCAAAGATACGCGTCCCGCGGGGATTCTTGTCCTCACGAATGATAACCGCGGCGTTCTCATCAAAACGGACATATGTTCCGTCAGCGCGATGCATTCCGCGAACGGAGCGGACAATAACCGCTTTTACAACATCGCCCTTTTTAACTGTTCCGCCGGGAGCCGCCTTGCGCACGGAGGCGACAATAACATCGCCTATGTTTCCGTATTTGCGCTTTGATCCGCCCAAAACGCGGATGCATTTGATCTCTTTCGCGCCGGTATTGTCGGCGACCTTGAGATATGATTCCTGCTGTACCATAGTGTCGCCTCCTTACTTCGCCTTCTCGATGATTTCAACGAGCCGCCAGCGCTTATCCTTCGACAGCGGGCGCGTTTCCATAACGCGGACGCGGTCGCCGACGCCGCACTCGTTGTTCTCGTCGTGCGCTTTGAGCTTATACGTTCTTTTCATGATCTTCTTATACAGAGGGTGCGCCACGCGATCCTCCACGGCCACGACGATCGTCTTGTCCATCTTATCCGAGACGACCTTGCCGACGCGCGTTTTCCGC
>JAITGW010000104.1 GCA_031280325.1 Oscillospiraceae bacterium | reverse complement strand
ACGCGATACACATCCTCACCGGAAGCAGATACACCCACGCCGCGATCTCCTTTGACGCTGATTTGCGCGAAATGTTCAGCTTCGGGCGCAGGTATACGCGAAATCCGTTTCTCGGCTGCTTCCGGCGGGAGCAGCTTCATACCGGGGTTTACGGTATCGCGCCGACGCTGCCGGGCGCGGTGCTGGAAATTGCGGTGTCGCGGACGGAATACGAAAAAGCGCGCGAGTTTGTGGACGTGTTCTCGCGGCACAGCAAATGGTTCGGCTATAATTACCTTGGGCTTTTCATGGCGGCGTTCGGCATTGCCACGCGCGACGGCAGACGATTTGTCTGCTCTGAATTTGTATATTTTATCCTCTCGCGCAGCGGTATATGCGACGGAAAGCGGCGGCGCAGCCTCGTAACGCCGCAGGATTTATTCACGCTCGCGGGGGATGTGATCTACACCGGAGACTTAAAGCGGTACGCCGCGGTGTAAATAATTAAGCGGAAAACAGCGGCGGCGCACCCACGGTTTGGGGTGCGCCGCCGTTTTGAGGCGCGGCGTGCAGGAGGACGAAGGCGCGCTCTTTTTGCGCTACGCGCCGATCATTTTGCCGAGACGGCACTCGGCCGCGCGTTCACGGCAGGCACACTGGCGCGCGGCGCAGGCGCAGGCAAGATTAACGGACGGAAATGACGTTGTGCTTGCAAGGCAAGCGCATTTTGCGCGCGCTTGCGCTTCCAGCGCGCAGAGCTTGCGCAGCGCCTCGCATCGGTTTGCCGCGGGAGAGACGCGTGAGGCCGGGCAGTAAATCTCGCCGGTAAGTATGTAATGCTGGGCATTTAGCAGGCGGAGCGTGCCGCGGCAGCTTTTTTGAAGGCACAGGAAGAGCTTTTTCGCCTCGCCGTGAGAGCACTTTGCCAGGGAGCAGTACTGGCGGGCGGCGGCCGCGATTTGATCCATAATATCGCGCAGCTCCTGCGCGTCGGCAAGCGCTTCTTTGCTTGGACCAAGCGTCGGGCGAAGCTCCATCGTAAACGGCGACACGGCGGAGCAGCTCCCGGGAGAGTTCGCGTTTTCAAGCGCGGCCGGCAGCGCATACGCGGGTTTTTTCGCGAGCCCGGACGGAGCCGCGCCCTGTGAGCCCCCCGCAGGGAGAGCGGAGCCCGGCGGGGGCGATGTTTGCGGCAGAGTTTGGTCGGGGAGGATTTGCGGCGCTTGATACCCCGCCGCCGCGGGCAGCGTTTTTGACTCGTGCTCCGCGCGATAGGAACCGGGCGCGGCAGAGTCGGAGCTGACGCTCTCCCAGCCGGGATCGGCAATTTGTCTTGCGACGAGTTCTTCCATAGGATCAGTCTCCTAACACAAACTAAAAATGTAATATAGTTTATGCCGCGCCCCTTGCGGAGGTGTGTGATTTTTGCTATAATACAGAAAAGGAGCTGATATGCCGTTGCCGCGCTTTTTTACGACGCAGCCGCTTGCGGTCGGCGAAAACGCCGCCCTGTGCGAGACGGAGCATATACGCGCGCTGCGCCTGCGTCCGGGAGATGAGTTTACCCTGTGCGACGGCGCGGGGAGGGATTATCGCTGCGAGCTGATCTCGCTAGGGCGCGCGGAAGCGCGCGCGCAGATTCTTGATTGCGCGCCGTCGCCTGGGGAATACGGCGCCGTGCCGGAGGTTTTTCTCGCGTTTTCAAAGGGAGAACGGCTGGAATACGCCGTGCAGAAATGTGTGGAGCTGGGTGCGCGCTCATTTGTGCTGTTCCCGTCGCGAAATGTTGTCGCAAGACCGGAGGGGCAGGCGCTCCGTAACCGCCTGGCGCGGCTCAATGCTGTTGCGCGCTCTGCGGCCGAGCAGTGCGGCCGCGGAATTATCCCGGCGGTGACGGCGATTGACTCGTTTGAAGCGGCGCTCGCTCTTGCGTCGCGCGCCGAGCTGCCGCTGCTTCCGTATGAGCTTGAGCGGGAGCGCACGCTTATGAGCGCGCTCCGCGATAATCCATCCGCGGGGACTGTGTCCGTCATGACGGGCGCGGAGGGCGGATTTACGCCCGCAGAGGCGGAACTTGCAATCGCGCGCGGAATGAAATGCGTCACGCTCGGCGCGCGGATACTGCGGTGCGAGACGGCGCCTGCCGCGGTGTGCGCGGCGCTTGCGCTGTGCGCGGGATGACGCGCGAATATAAAGCCGAAAGGAAATAACAATATGATCGCCTATACCGACAGCGGAGTGAAGATCCGAAACGGCGCGCCGGCCGCCGCCGCCGCCGACCTTGCCGCGCGCGAAAGGACGATGGCGTACAAAATTTTGCGCGCGCATGACAAATCAGGCGACCCCGCGCGCATGAAAATCAAGTTCGACGCGCTTGTGTCGCACGATATTACATACGTCGGAATTATCCAGACGGCGCGCTCGTCGGGCTTGACGCGCTTTCCGATACCATACGCGCTGACAAACTGCCACAACTCTCTGTGTGCCGTGGGAGGAACGATAAATCAGGACGATCACGCGTTCGGGCTTTCGGCGGCGAAGAAATACGGCGGCATTTTCGTCCCGGGAAATCAGGCGGTGATCCACCAGTACGCGCGCGAAAGACTCGCCGGCTGCGGGAAGATGATCCTCGGCTCCGACTCGCATACGCGGTACGGCTGCTATGGCGCGCTCGGCATTGGAGAGGGCGGCGGCGAGCTTGCAAAGCAGCTGCTTGAAAACACATATGATGTTGACCCGCCGGAGGTTGTGCTTGTCTGGCTGGAGGGCGCGCCGAGACGCGGCGTCGGCCCGCATGATGTCGCGCTCGCCCTTGTCGGGGCGACGTTCCCCGGCGGCAGAGTCAAAAACAAGATTTTGGAGTTTGCCGGACCCGGCATCGAAGGGCTCAGCATGGACTATCGCATTGGAATCGACGTTATGACCACGGAGACAAGCTGCCTCTCATCGATTTGGGAAACGGATGATACGGTTGCGGATTTTTTCCGGAACGTCGGCAGACCGGAGGAGTATCGCGGGCTTAAAACGCAGGACGGCGCGTATTACGACGCGCTTGTCACAATTGATTTATCGAAGGTCGAGTGTATGATTGCGCTGCCGTTCCACCCGTCAAAGGCGTTTCCGATACGCCGGGTGCAGAGGGAAGCCCCCGCAATTTTTGCGGAGATTGAGGCGGAGTGCGACAAAGAGCTTCCCTGCGGCGTGAAAATGGATCTGCGGCGAAATATCGGCGCGGACGGGAAAATCCGCGTGGAGCAGGGCGTTATTGTCGGCTGTGCGGGCGGGATGTATGAAAACATCTCCGAGGCGGCGGACATTCTGCGCGGCGGCAGCGTCGGCGACGGGTACTTTGAGCTTAGCGTCTATCCATCGAGCGCGCCGGTTAACCTTGCCGTGACGCGCGACGGCATCGCCGAGACGCTGATCGAAGCGGGAGCCGTGATGAAGCCCGCCTTCTGCGGTCCGTGCTTCGGCGCGGGGGACACGCCGGCGCACAACACGCTGTCGATCCGCCACGCGACGCGCAACTTCGCCTCGCGCGAGGGATCGAAGCCCGGAAGCGGGCAGCTTGCCGCAGTAGCGCTTATGGATGCGCGCAGCATTGCCGCAACGGCAAAAAACGGCGGCGTGCTCACTGCGGCGACCGATGTTGAGTACGAAATTACGCCGCGGGAGTATAAATACGACGGCAGTGTTTATGACAAGCGATGCTATAACGGATTCGGCAGACCCGATTCGACGGTTGAGCTGCGCTTCGGGCCGAATATCGCAGACTGGCCGAAAATGCCGCGCATGGAGGACAATCTGCTCCTGCGCCTCGCCGCGGTGATACGCGACGAGGTGACGACGACTGACGAGCTTATCCCGTCTGGCGAGACGTCGAGCTATCGCTCGAACCCGCTTGCGCTGTCGGAATTTGCGCTGTCGCGCCGCTGCCCCGATTATGTTGAGAGGAGCAAGGCGGTGCGGGAGCTTGAGCGCGCCCGCCTTGCGGGAGATGTTCCGCCGGAGGCCGCCGTTGCGCTTAAATCCGCCGGAGGCAGGATGGCGAACACGGGAATCGGCTCGGCGGTCTTCGCCAAAAGGCCCGGGGACGGCAGCGCGCGCGAGCAGGCGGCGAGCTGTCAAAAGGTTCTCGGCGGATGGGCAAACATTTGCAACGAATTTGCCACAAAGCGCTATCGCTCTAACTGCATTAACTGGGGACTTGTGCCGTTCACGCTTGAGGACGGCGCGCGATTTCCGGGAGAGAGCGGAGATTGGGTGTATGTTCCGGACGTGCGCGAAAAACTTCTGCGCGGAGATGAGGAGTTTCCGGCGGCGCTGGTGCGCGCGGATGGAAGCAAAGCCGCAATAACGCTTTATGTCCGTTCGCTTGGCGCGGAGGAGAAGCTGATTCTCACCGAGGGATGTCTGATGAACTATTACGCCGCGGGGTATGGGGAGTAAGCCTCACCGGCTCGCAAACACATAAAACATGCAAACGCACATAACACAAGGAGGGCGCAGATGCCGAAAATCGCAATGACGACGCCGATAGTTGAGATGGACGGGGACGAGATGACCCGCGTCCTGTGGCGAATGATAAAAGACACGCTGATTTTGCCGTATATTGAACTGAAAACGGATTACTATGACCTTGGGCTGCTGTCCCGCAACGAGACGGAGGATAAGATCACCGCTGCGGCGGCGGAGGCGAATCTGCGTCTCGGCGTAGGCGTTAAATGCGCGACGATCACGCCGAACAAGCAGCGCATGGAGGAGTATCCCCAGCTCACGCAGATGTGGAAATCCCCCAACGGAACAATCCGCGCCATACTTGACGGGACGGTGTTCCGCACGCCGATAATTCTTGACAGCATAAAGCCCGCAGTGCGCAGTTGGGAAAAGCCGATCACGATAGCGCGCCACGCGTATGGCGACGTGTATTCCGGCGTGGAGTTTTTTGCCGATGAGCCGGGCAGCGCGAGCCTGGTGTTCCGCGGGCGCAGCGGCGCGGAAACGATTATTCCAATGCAGAGCAATGACTGCCCGGCGGTCTGGCGCGGAATGCACAACAAGGAAAGCTCCATAACAAGCTTTGCGCGCGCCTGCTTCCAATACGCCATCGCGACGAAGCAGGATTTGTGGTTTTCCACGAAAGACACAATTTCAAAGGTATATGACGGCTATTTTAAGGACGTGTTCGAGCGGGAGTTTGAAAGCGCTTATAAGCAGAAATTCGATGAGCTTGGACTTACGTATTTCTACACGCTCATTGACGACGCGGTGGCGCGCGTCATGCGCTCCGGAGGGGGCTTTATCTGGGCGCTGAAGAACTATGACGGGGACGTGATGAGCGATATGGTATCAACAGCGTTCGGCAGTCTTGCGATGATGACGAGCGTGCTCGTCTCGCCGAACGGACAGTTTGAGTTTGAAGCGGCGCACGGCACGGTTACAAGGCACTATTACCGCTATCTCAAGGGCGAGCAGACGTCAACTAATCCCATGGCGACGATTTTCGCCTGGACGGGCGCGCTTAAAAAACGAGGAGAGCTGGACGGGCTGGCGGAGCTTTCCGGCTTTGGAGAACGGCTTGAGCGCGCGTGCCTCGCGACCTTGAACGACGGAATAATGACGAAGGATCTCGCGCTGCTTGCAGAGCGGCGGGTCAATGTCCGCGCGGTGAGCACACAGGGATTTTTGGATGAGGCAAAATCGAGGCTGGAGAGCGAGCGGCGGTGAGTTGACAAACCCAGGCTAGAGTGTTAATATCATAGCAATTACGGTAGATACAGAATTACGGGGGCATAAAAACATTTCGAAAGCGGGGGTTTTTGTGATTCAGTATAAAACAACAGGAAAAACGCTTGTTGCGTTGCTGGTTTCGGTTGCAACAGGTGTTACGCCTTACTATGCGACCTCAAGCAATATAGCTGCGAGCAATTTAGCTATAGCGTCGAAGAATTATCACAAAAACTACAAGAATTCGAGCGTATTGTAGCGCAGGAAATAGATCTATACAGACACGATCGCAGTAATATAAACGTATATGCGACGAAAATTATGCCTGCCTACACGCCGTATATATTTGACGAACACGCTTACATAACAATATACAAAGCGGCGCCGGAACGCACGAATTTAATCCCATCTTTTCGCGGCGAGAAAGCCTATGACTCGAGCTTATTTAATTTCTTAGAGAGCGACTTTAACGGGGTTAAAAACCATAAAGAAACAAGGGGAATACTATAATCCTCATAAAGCCGCGCAACTCAGCGTGTCAACAGGAAAAGGACTGATTTCTATGGCTTTTGCCCACCTGCACGTCCACACGGAATACAGCCTGCTCGACGGCGCGTGCCGCATAAAGGATCTCGTCGCCCGCTGCGCCCAGCTGGGGCAGACTCATGTCGCCATAACGGATCACGGCGTTATGTACGGCGCCGTGGCTTTTTATAAGGAATGCGCGGCGAACGGAATACATCCGGTAATAGGCTGTGAGGTTTACGTCGCGGCGCGCCGCCGCTTCGACATGGAATATGATACGGATTACGAACGGCATCACCTGATTTTGCTGTGCAAAAACGAGACGGGCTATCACAATTTGTGTCTTATGGACTCGCTGGCGTTTACGGAGGGGTTTTACGGCCGGCCGCGCGTCGATATGGAGTTGCTGCGCGAGCATTCCGAGGGGCTGATTGCCCTGTCGGCGTGCCTTTCGGGCAAAATCCCGAAGCTGCTCATCGCGGGAGACTATGACGGCGCGAAGGCGCACGCGCTTGAAATGCTCGAAATTTTCGGCGAGGGCAAT
>JAITGW010000075.1 GCA_031280325.1 Oscillospiraceae bacterium | reverse complement strand
AATAATTTTTCAGGCAAGCAGGGACGAGTGGAATGTTTCCCTTATGAACCCCATCAGCACGGAGCAGGTTGACGATGAATTTGACCACATATTCTTCATCGATGGAAATTATCCGCACTGGAACGAATTTCTCATGTCTCCCTACAGCACGGTTTTCCGCCAGTCAGACATCATTCCGGCATCAAAATGGGAAAAAACGCGCGTATACCGCGAGGTTTGGCTTCCGAAAAACAATTATTGGGGGCTGTTCATCTCCGTTGTCCACAAGGACTGCCCGCTTGCCGTAATCGGACTTTTCCGCGAAAAGGGGAAAGAGGATTTTTCCGCGCGGGACACATATATAATGAATACACTTAAAGATCCGCTTGAACGCAAGTTCTTCGCCCTGCTTGAAAGCAAGCTGCGCAGAATCGGAGCGCCGCAGTATAACGACCGCATTATCAAGGCGGCGGCACAGTATAATCTCACCAAGCGCGAGACGGAAATCGTCGCCATGATATGCGCAAACAAGAACAGCGACGAAATTTACAAGCATCTGTTTATCACTCACGCCACTCTGAGCAAGCATTTATCTAACATTTATGCTAAGACTAAAGTACGCAACAGAACGCAGCTTTTTGGGCTGTTCACAAAAAATTTCTGAGTGCAACAGAAAATTAACGGCTCAAAGGTAATAAATTTACTTTAATATAAGGAGAAAAAGCTATGGCAAAGGATCTGAAGGGCAGCCGCACGGAGGCAAATCTCTTGGCGGCGTTCGCGGGGGAAACGCAGGCCCGCACAAAGTATGACTATTATTCCTCCCAGGCAAAAAAGGACGGCTATGAGCAAATCGCGGAGCTGTTCGCGCTGACAGCCAACAATGAGAAAGAACACGCGAAAATTTGGTTCAAGCTGCTGCACGGCGGCGCTGTTCCCGCGACGGACGCGAATCTTGAGGACGCGGCGGCGGGCGAAAACTATGAATGGACGGATATGTACGCCGGCTTTGCCAAGGTCGCACGCGAAGAGGGCTTTGAGGAAATCGCAAAGAAATTTGAGGAAGTCGGCAAAATCGAAAAGGAACACGAGGCGCGCTTCCGCAAGCTCATTGCCAATATCGGGCAGGGTATTGTCTTTTCCCGCAGCGGCGACACTGTATGGATCTGCCGCAACTGCGGAAACATTGTTTTCGGAAAGTCCGCGCCGGACATCTGTCCCGTATGCGACCATCCGAAAGCATACTATGAGCTTCACGCGGATAACTATTGATTTTTCCCGGCGACGTGTGTCCCCGCGTTGAGCGAGAAAGGTGATCACGCGGTCTTTGCCAGTAAATACCCGGGTCTTTTTCGCGGATTATAAGAGGGGAGAGGGCGACGCTGCGCCCCCTCCCCTCTGCGAATAACTGTTCCTAAAACACTGCGCCGGGCGGCGAGGCAACGGAAAAAGGACATTGCGGACCTCGCGCGGCGGCAAATCCTCCGACGCAAAAGCACGGGGTTGTCGCCGTTGTACTGCGCCGCGCATGGCAATCTCGAAAAAAATAGCGCCGGGCGAATAAAATTTTAATATTTAATCTTGACACGCTTCCAAGTTTGTGATGTGTTATCTTCACAACATTCAAGGAGGTCAGTATAAATGAGCAATTTCAACTCAAACACGGAGGAAATCAAATTTCACGCCAGGGCGCTGCTCAGCGATGGGCAGGAAAAAACAACACAAGAGATTATTAATTACGCAAAATACGCCTCCGGAAAAGCCTTCACAGGCGGAATGATCAGCGGAGCAATCAACGACCTTATCGACAGAGAACGCGCGGTTTATCGGCGCGTTAGGCGCGGCGTTTACGCCAAGATCTCCGAAGAAAATCAGAGCGCTGTCGGCGACGCGTTTGATCTGATAGTCAAAAACGCAATTTCTGAGGTTGAAAAGGCGAGGAAAATAGACATAGACAGCCTGACTCCCGCACACCTCCAGCAAATACAGGAAAAATCCAGAAGAATCATAGCCGCGCTTGAAAGCCTTTTGCAATAAATGAAAAAGGCTTCAAAACAACGGATAGATTATGTCCACAGCGGCGTAATCGTCCGATCCCAACGCAAAACGCTTGCCATATGCATAAAGCCCGACGGCACTTTGGAAATCCGTGCTCCCCTTAACCTTTCCGCCGCGGCGGTCGAGCAATTTGTCGCTTCAAAATCGAATTGGATTGAACTAAAACGCGCGCAGATCGCCGAACGGCAGCTCGCCGCGCCGCGGGAGACTCCGCTCCCGCTCTTTTCTCCGGGAGAACTTGAGTGCGCCGCCTGCGAGCTTATCAAGCTTTGGGAAATGCGTCTTGGCGTCGCCGCCTCGTTCGTCGGGTGGCGCGCAATGACCTCACGCTGGGGCAGCTGTACGCCGCGCACCCGCCGGATACGGCTCAACACCGCGCTGGAATACTGCCCGCGCGAATGTTTGGAATACGTCATCGTCCACGAGCTGGCGCATTTGAGGGAAGCCAACCACTCCATGCGATTTTGGGCGGCCGTCGCAGAGGCTTTACCTGATTATAAGGCGCGGCAGGCAAAGCTGAGTGACCTGCAATGGATCCTGAGGCGTCCAATAAGCAGTCAGTAAAAAACGCAGTCCCCGCCGCACGGCGGGGACTGCGTTTGATTGTTTTCGTTAATCGTTTTCCTCCTGAATTTTGATCTGCTCCGCTTCTTTCCGGTCTTGCTCCCAAGCGGCAAGCTCTTCATCGAGTCTCGAAAATCTCCTCCGCTTTTTTCACCTCAATTTCCGCAATTTGCTGACGTGAACGCTCCCGGTTAATTTCTTCGGGCGTTTTCACTTTAATCGCCATCGCCGCCGTCACGCCGACCAGAAATATCAGCGCGAGGGCGCGCCCGGCGATAATATGCATCCCCTTTTTCATTGTACGGTCTCCTGTGCCCGGCTTTTTATCCGAATAAGTGCAAATATTTGCTTTAATAGCCCGTTTATATCCGCCGCATTCGCTGTGTTTGTACCCGATATGCCGCAATACACGCCTAACGGCTTGTCATGATTCGCCGGCTGTGTGCAGCCACCAGCCCACACCATATTTGTCAGTTATAGTCGCTCCGACTTTTGCCCATGGATAGCTGTCAATTTTTGCGCTTTTCGCGTCTTTTGCGAGTATTTCATACGTCCGGCGTAATTCTTCTTCGTCGCTATAGCGGATACAAGCCCCGCCGGGAGTATCGCCCGGCGAAATCATCACATTCATATCGTAAAAATCCATGCCCATATGCAAAGCATTTTCGGAGTCGGCAAAAG
>JAITGW010000067.1 GCA_031280325.1 Oscillospiraceae bacterium | reverse complement strand
TTTACCCAGTGGCAGCGCCGCGTCATCCGACACCGCAAGTACGCGCTCAAGAGGCGTTTTATAAAATTTCATCGCCTCCCGCACGGCGTCGCCGGAGAGGTTCATGAACGTCTGCGGCTTGAGCAGAAGTACTTTTTTGCCACCAAGCTCCGTTACGGCGGAGAGAGATTTGAATTTCACGCGGTCGATTTTCACGCCGAGCGTTTTCGCCAGCGCGTCCCCCGCCATAAAGCCCGCGTTATGGCGCGTGTTGTGATACCGAAAGCCGGGATTGCCGAGAAAAACGATAATCCAGCTCACCCCCGCGGCGGCTTTTCGCGCAAAAAAACTCATCGGAAAAGCGGGGAAATCGAAACCTCGTCGTGAATGCGGCTTATTGCCTCGGCGAAAAGCTTATCCGACGAAATGTAATGTATCTTTCCGCTCACCGGCGCGTCGTGCGGATACGGAATCGTGTCCACAAGGCGCAGCGCGCTGATGCAGCTGTCCTCAATACGCTCCACCGCGGGCTTTGAAAGCACGCCGTGTGACGCGCATGCGTAAATTTCCTTTGCGCCGCCAAGCTCCCGCAGCGCCCTTGCCGCGTTGCACAGCGAGCCCGCGGTATCCACCATATCGTCGAACAAAATAACGTTCTTGCCCGCCACGTCGCCGATGATGTTCATCACCTCGCTCTTGTTGGCCGCCTCGCGCCGCTTGTCGATAATTGCGAGATTCAGTCCGAGAAGCTCAGCAAAGCCGCGCGCCCGCGCAACTGAGCCAACATCCGGCGAAACGATCATAAAATCCGTATTCCCTCTGCCGAATTTATGAATATAAAAGTCAGCAAGAAGCCGCGCCGCAAGCATATTGTCCACCGGAATATCAAAAAAACCCTGGATCTGCGACGCGTGCAGATCCATCGTAAGCACCCTGTTCGCGCCCGCGGAGGCGATAAGGTTTGCGACAAGCTTTGCCGAAATCGGATCGCGCGCTTTCGCTTTGCGATCCTGCCTTGCGTATCCGAAATACGGTATAACCGCCGTAATGCGTCCCGCCGAGGCGCGCTTGCAGGCGTCAATCATCACCAGCAGCTCCATGAGGTTATCGTTGACCGGCTTACACGTGGACTGAATCAAAAATACGTCCGCCCCGCGGACGGAGTCGTACAGCGAAACCGACGCCTCCCCGTCGGCAAAATGCTTAACAACAGAGTTCGACAGCCGTCCGGCGGTCGGAATCAGCTTCGCGATAGCCTCCGCCAGCGGGAGATTGGAGTTCCCCGCAAAGATCTTAATGTCGCCATGAAGCTGCGGCATAACACAACATTCCTTTCCGTAAAGCAAATACGCAAATTATATATCTGTCTGTCAACATATAAAAGACCTACCGCGCGGTGCGCGGCAAGCCTTTTCACGGTTTTCTTACGCCTCGGGCGGGGTGATGAGCACAACAAGCATTTTACACGAGTCCGCCCCGCTGTTCACGACGGACTTCTTCGTCCCGGGTCCGCAGTGATAGGAGTCGCCGGCGTAAAGCGTTGTCTTGACCTCGTCGGGAGTGTCAAGCTCGCTCTCAAGATACATCTGCCCTTCGACGATGTAATAGATCGTCTCCTTGGCGTTGCCGCCATAGTTGCAGCCGCCGCCCGGAAGAAAGTGCGACAGTCCCATGGTAATGCCGCCTTGATTAACATCCTTCGCGTCGTGAAGGCGGGTGGTGCGCACGTCGAAATGACCCGGCGCTTCGTAAGTATACGCTTCGTTGCTGCGTGTGATTTTATAGCTCATTGTGGCAAATCCTTTCGTGCTTTAATTTTATGGGGTCATTGTAGCACCATTTCGCGCACTGCGCAAGAGATTTTTTTGCGCGGCTTGACTTACCCTGCGCGGCGGGATATAATCGCGGCGGCGGCAGAAGGCGGGGAAGTGATGAATCCTGTTTTGCTCGGGTACATGTTCGCGGCCGTATCCTCGGTTTTTTCCGCGCTGTATGTGCTCCCCAAAAAGCTCTCCAAGCAGAAGCCCGTTACATACGCCATGCTCACGGGCGGCGGCTATTTCGTTATTTCCGGTGCGGGCTTCGCGCTTTTGAAAGCCTTCGATTACATAGATGAACCGCTCTTCTTCCCTCAGCTCGCCATAGCCTGCGCGGACGGCGTCGTGTGGACAATCGCGTCCGTGTCGGCACTTACCGCCATTGACAGAATCGGGCTTGCCAAATCAAACCAATGGAAAAGCCTGCAGGGTCCGATCGGATCGTTTTTAATGCTGCTGTTCCTCTCCGAATTTTTGACCGCGAAGGCTGTTTTTATCGTCGCGGCGATTATCCTAATAACGCTCGCCGCCATGATGTTTTCAACGCGGGAGCACGACGGCGCGCCCATGGATAAATCAGGTATAGCCTATGCGCTTGCCGCCGCGCTGTTTTATGGAATATCGGGCGCGCTTACAAAATATCTGATCAAGCTCGGGCGTTCTTTTCGCCCAGCAAATATGGCGGGCGCTGTTTGTTTTTATATCAGCGGCGGCTTATACGTTAGTCAAATACGGAACGCTCAGGCTCGGCGCGCCGAATATAAAAAAAGAAATCGCCCTGCCCGTGACCGGAGGAATACTGTTTTTCGGCAACGCGAGCTTTAACGTGCTGGCATACAGCCGCCTGGAGGGTTCTATCGTATTCATGCTCCGCCAGCTGAACGCGGTCTGGCTGTTTCTGTTCGGCGTGCTTGTGTTCAGAGAAATTGATTTGAAGCGGCATTGGCCGCGCCTTTCGCTCGGGCTTGTCCTCTCGCTTATCGGCGTGTCCATGCTGATATTGGCTAAAGTGTAGCCTCCCCTGCCTTGACAACACCGTCTGTGCGCAATATAATATCGTCATCAAGCAAAGGCGGTGCTGTCGGTGACGGATCAATTCGGGCGTGAAATTTCATATCTTCGGCTGTCGGTGACCGATCTGTGCAACCTGCGCTGCGCTTACTGTATGCCGGCGGAGGGCGTCGCGAAGAAGCGCCACGCGGAAATATTATCAGTCGAGGAAATCGGCGAGCTTGTCTCCGCGGCGGCGGCGCTTGGCGTGCGCAAGGTACGCCTTACGGGCGGAGAGCCGCTCGTTCGCCGCGGAATAGTTGACATTTGCAAAGCCGTCGCCCAAACTCAGGGGATTATCGAGACGTGCATGACAACAAACGCCGTGCTGCTGCCGGATTTTGCGGCGCAGCTTCGCGGCGCGGGCGTGTCGCGCCTTAATATCAGCCTCGACACGCTTAATCCGGAGCGTTATTGCGCGCTTACGCGCGGAGGCGACCTCGCGTCCGCTCTGCGCGGAATCGACGCCGCGCGGGAGTACGGCTTCGCCCCGATAAAAATCAACGCCGTACTCATTGACGGCTTCAACACCGATGAAATACGGGAGCTTGCGTCTCTCTCCCGCCTCGCGGATACACATGTGCGTTTCATCGAGCTTATGCCCATCGGGGACAGCGCGGATTTTTCCGGCGGTAAATACGTCTCTGACGGCGCGGTGCTCCGCGCAATGCCGGAGCTTGAGCCGCGCGGATCTGACGGGGTAGCGCGGCTCTACGGATTTCCCGGCGCGTCCGGCACTGTGGGCCTTATTTCGCCGATAAGCTCGCATTTCTGCCCATCCTGCAACCGTGTCCGCATTACGAGCGACGGACAGTTGAAGCCCTGTCTGCACTCCGCCGACGAAATCTCACTGCGCGGTCTGCACGGAGCGGCGCTTTTGGACGCCATGCGCGCCGGATTTTTCGGCAAGCCGCGCCGTCACGCGCTTGATACCGGCAAAATCTCCGCCGCGGCGCGGAATATGAACGCGATAGGAGGCTGATTACAATACCGGAGCTCACTCACTTTAACGCGGCGGGTCTGCCCCGCATGGTGGATGTTTCCGACAAGGACAAAACCGCTCGGGAGGCGGTTGCCCGCGCTGTTGTTGCGCTGAATCCGGAGACGTTTGCGCTTGTGCGCGGCGGCAAAATGAAAAAGGGCGACGTTATTGCCGTGGCTCAGGTCGCGGGAATTATGGCGGCAAAGCGCGCGGCTGAGATCATTCCGATGTGTCATCCGGTCTCGCTGACGGGCGTCGATTTGAGCTTTGAGTTTCGCTGCCGCACGCACGAAATCGTCATCACCGCAGCAGCGCGCTGCGTCGGCGAAACCGGCGTCGAGATGGAGGCGATGACGGCGGCGAGCGCCGCCGCGCTTACGGTTTACGACATGTGCAAGGCGGCGCAGCGGGATATCGAGATACGCTCCGTGCGCCTGCTTAAAAAATCCGGAGGAAAGTCCGGGGAATTTGTTTTGGAGGA
>JAITGW010000063.1 GCA_031280325.1 Oscillospiraceae bacterium | reverse complement strand
CGCTTAGGTGGGAGCTCGGCGACATGCCGCCGGGAGCGTACCGAGAGCTTAGCTTCACCGTGCGCGTGCGCGAGAGCGTTCTCCCCGGGACAATCATCCGCAACACGGCATATTCCTCGTGGGTTGACGGCGGAAGCAACACTCCCGGCAACGGAACAAGCAACGAAACGCAGACGCCTGTCACCGGCGGCGGAAGCATCTCCGCGTACAAGAGCCACACTGTGACCCGCAACGGGCAGTCACTTGGAAATGTCTACACAGTCAGCACTGGAGACACGATCACCTATTATATCACCGTCCGCAACAACGGAACGGCGGCGGCAAACGGAATTCCCGTATCCGACGAGGTGCCCGCCGGACTTGGGAGCGTGCGAAATATCACCGGTCCCGGCGGCGCATACAGCTATGTGACAAACAAGGTGACGTGGCGGATACCGACGCTTGCCTCCGGGGCGGAGATAACGCTTTCGTTCCAAGCGACAGTCACAGCCACAAGCGGAACAATCCGCAACACGGGACTTTTCGGGCAGCCGGACACAACGACGCCGGACACGCCGACAAATCCTGACGAAGTCGTGGTTGGCGGCACGGACGATTCCCTTATCCGCGTCGTGAAGTCAGCGGATCACACGGACGGACTCGTGAAGCCGGGCGACACTGTGCGCTATACGATCACTGTAACAAACCAGAGCGCGACAAAGAGCGAGGTCGGGCTTATCGTCACCGACTATCTGCCGGAGGGCATGGAGTATGTCCCGGGCAGCGGCGGCGCCGGCTCCGGACGGAGCGTCACGTGGACAATCGGCAGTCTCGCGCCGGGACAGTCCGCAACCGTATACTGCTCCGCGCTGGTGCTCCCGACGGGCAGCTCCAAAACCTATGTAAACCGCGCATATGTCAACAACCGGTTCCCGAGCAATGACGTGACTCACCACTATACGCCCGACGGCGGCATTTCAGGCTATAAAACCGCGGCTGCAAGCAGCGGAACAAGCCGCGTGCGCCCCGGCGACACGATCACGTATACAATCACGGTGGTCAATGGCACAAGCCAGGCAAAAACAGTTCCGGTGACGGATACAATCCCGACGGGAACGACGTATGTGGAGGGTTCTGCCGCGGCATCCGGCGGAACGAAGAGCGGCAGCACCATTTCGTGGAACGTGAATGTTCCCGCGAACAGCTCGCGTCAGGTTTCGTTCCAGGTCACGGTCAACGAGGTGACGGCGGGCGTGACAGTGTACATCCGCAACACCGCGTATGTGAACGGCAGCGCGACAGGTCCGACGGAAAATCAGGTTGACCCGAACCCCGGCGGGCTTACGATCAGCAAATCCACAAGCGTCGGAACGAATCAGACTGTGCGCCCGGGCAACATTATCACGTTCTATCTGACGGTTACGAACAACAGCGCGACGAAAACCGAAACGAACGTCCGCGTAACAGATTCCATTCCGACAGGCACAAGATATGTTGACCGATCAGCCACCGACGGCGGAAGCTATGCGAATGGCGTGGTGACGTGGGTAATTCCGCAGCTGACGCCGGGAGCGAGCAGACCCCTTTCGTTCCAGGTCGAGGTCATCGGCGGAGTGTACACAATCCGCAACACCGCGTATGTCAATGACAACACGCCAAGCAATACTGTCATCATTCAGGCTGGCAATGGCTGCAACTGCGGCAGCGGCTGCAACTGCGGCTCCGGCGGCTCCGGGTGCAACTGCGGTAGCGGCGGCGGCTCAGGCTGCAACTGCGGCGGCGGCGGTAATGGTGGCGGAGACATTAATATCGACATCAATATCGACAACAATAATAACAACAACAACACGAACAACAACAATAACAGCAACAACAGCACAAATAACAATAACAACAGCAGCAACAGCAACAGCAACAGCAGCAGCAGCTCCGGCGGAGGCTCCGCGCCAAAGACCGGCGAGAAGAGCGCAAACTGGGCAATCCTGACGTTCATCTTCTCCGGCGCGGCGGCGGCGGTACTCGTTTCGCCGTCGGTAGCCAGACGGTTCGGCTGGCTGTAAGCACCCGATAAAACCAAATGCCTGCAAAAGCTCCCCGTCAGCATGACGGGGAGCTTTTGCGGTGTTGACACACATCGTTTTGGGTGGTATAATTTTTTGATAATCGCGGCTTATTGCCGCAGTAACCAAAACAAAAGGAAGCCGCAATGCTTATTTCCGATAAATGGACACAGTATGAGCTGCTTGACTGCTCCGGAGGAGAGCGGCTTGAGCGATGGGGCGCGCACATTCTCGTTCGCCCTGACCCGCAGGTGATCTGGGACACGGGCGCACTCCGCCCCGAGTGGCGCGCGCCTGACGCTCGATATGTCCGATCAAGCGCCGGCGGAGGTCAATGGGAGCGCAAAAACGTACCGGAGTCATGGGAAATCACTTACGGAGACTTGACTTTTTCTGTGCGTCCGACAAATTTCAAGCACACCGGCGTGTTTCCGGAGCAGGCGAACAACTGGGATTATATCACCCGCAAAGTCAGCTCCGCCGGGCGGCGACTCTCCATACTCAACCTCTTTGCGTACACCGGAGCCGCGACGCTTGCCTCCGCCGCCGCGGGCGCGGAGGTCTGCCACGTGGACGCCTCAAAGGGAGCTGTCGCATGGGCACGGGAAAACGCGAAAATTTCGGGACTTGAGGGAGCTCCGATCCGCTGGATCGTTGACGACTGCGTAAAATTTATAGAGCGCGAAATACGGCGCGGACGGCGCTATGACGCGATAATTATGGATCCGCCGTCATACGGACGGGGCCCGGCGGGCGAGGTGTGGAAGCTGGAAGATAACCTGTTCGATTTCGTTCGGCTCGCATCGCGGGCGCTCTCGGCGCAGCCGGAGTTTGTAATTATCAACTCCTATACCGCGGGTCTGTCGCCCTCGACGCTTAAGTACATCGCGGACGCGGTGTTTACCGCAAAGCTCGGCGGTCGGGCGGAGTCGGATGAGCTGGGACTTCCGGTGACGCAATCGGGACTGTGTCTTCCGTGCGGCGCCGCCACGCGCTGGGAAATCCGGCGCGGCGCGACAGAGGTGAACGTATGTCAAAAGAATCAATAATAACCGTCAGGGACGTGCATTTTTCATATCGCTCCTCCGATGAGAGCGCGCAGGAGCGCGCCGCGCTGCGCGGCGTCTCCATGGATATTCACAGGGGCGAATTCGTGGCGATTCTCGGACGCAACGGCTCCGGAAAAAGCACGCTCGCCCGCCATTTCAACGGGATGCTTCTGCCGTCCTCCGGCAAAGTGCTTGTCGCGGGATACGACACGGCGGATGAGGACGCGCTTATTAGCATCCGCCGCAGAGTCGGCATGGTGTTCCAGAATCCGGACAATCAGATTGTAGCGAACGTTGTGGAAGAGGATGTTGCGTTCGCTCCTGAGAACCTTGGTTTGCCGCCGGAGGAGATCCGCCGCCGTGTGGACGGCGTACTGCGCACCGTCGGCATGTATGAATACCGTGAGCATGCGCCGCATCTGCTCTCCGGCGGGCAGAAGCAGAGGGTGGCTATCGCCGGGATCCTTGCCATGGAGCCGGAATGTATTGTCTTTGACGAGCCGACGGCAATGCTTGATCCACAGGGGCGGGAAGATATTATTGCGATAATCAGAGCCTTGCGCGAGGAGCGGAATGTTACTGTCGTGCTTATAACGCACCACATGGAGGAGGTCGTTTCCTGCGACCGCGTGTTTCTCATGGGCGGCGGAAAAATTCTCGGCGACGGCACTCCCGGCGAGATTTTCAGTCAGGTGGATCTGCTGCGTGACGCGGGACTTGACGTGCCGGTACCTGCCGCGTTGCTGCACGAGCTTAGGCTTGCGGGGCTTGACGTGCCGCTCGGCGCGCTGACGGTTGAGAGCGCGGCGGATGAAATTGCGCGGATATTTGGAGAGCATATAGAGGAAGAAGGATAAAGATGGGCAAAGCGCCGCGGTTGTGGCAGCAATGGCAAGTTTTTGGAGCTGCCTTTGGAAAAGCGGCGGTGTATGTTTGTCGGCGCGACGCTTGCGGCATTCATAGTGGCGTTTATCATTGCACTGGTTAAATATCATTGCAAAATAGCTGCGTATGAAAGCGCTTGCGAAAGTAAATATGATAGACTCGCCGCAGAGCTGCAAAAAGAAAAGGCGGACAGGGCGCACATGAATGAGTTATTCGATGAAAAAACGGCAAATGAAAATGCGCTAAATAAGGCATTGGCGCGTTCGCAACATATTAAACTGAGGACGTTAAGCCTATTTCTTGCGGCTATAGCGGAGAGCGATGCCGGAGCGGTGAAAGCCGCGCACAACGCGTACATAAACCAGCTAAGAATGATGATGGAGGAGGATTTTTGAAATGATAAACAAAGAACTGCGCGTAATAAAAATTGTGAATGAATATGAAATAATAATAAACGGCGGATCGGAAGCGCACCTCATCAACGGCGAAATGTTAGAGGTGTATGCCGTAGGCGCGGAAATAATAGATACCCAGACGAACGAAAGTCTTGGAACGTTAGACTACGTCAAAGCTACTGTCTACGTAAAAACACTCTATCCGAAAATGGCGCTGTGCAAAAGCGCCGTAGACGAAACAAGGAAGTTTTCAGACGTATTGCTGTTTGCGGAATATACTGTGACAGAAAAACTCAACATTGATACGGCTGATATTGAATCGGCATTTTCCTCGATTCAGGATAAAAAAGTACGCGTAGGGGATTTGGTCAGAAAAGCGTTGTAAGCCGCTCTGTACAAACTCCAAGGACGAGGGATATATTGATGCCGATAATCGAGACGAAGAATATTTCATACACATACTCCGGGGGAACGCCGTTTGAACACGCCGCCCTGCGGGAGGTTGATTTTTGCGCCTTTTCGGGCGAATATATAGCGGTAATCGGTCACACGGGCAGCGGAAAAAGCACCTTTATCCAGCACCTCAACGGTTTGCTGAAACCTCAGTCGGGACAGGTGCTGCTCCTTGGTGAGGACATCCACAGCTCAAAGCAGGCGACGCGCAGGGCGCGGTTTAACGTTGGGCTTGTGTTCCAATTTCCTGAATATCAACTTTTTGAGGAGACTGTCGCGCGCGACATCGCCTTCGGTCCGAGAAATATGGGTCTTGCGCAATCAGAAATCGAGGCGCGGGTTGCGCGCGCGGCCCGTTTTGTCGGACTTTCCGCGCAGCAGCTTGAGCAGTCGCCCTTTGATCTGTCCGGCGGGCAGAAGCGCCGCGCCGCCGTCGCGGGCGTCATCGCCATGGAGCCGAGGGTGCTGATCCTCGATGAGCCGACAGCGGGACTTGATCCGCAGGGGCGGGCAGAGCTGCTCAGCAACATCGACGCGTACCGACGAGAGACAGGCGCCGCGATTATAACGGTCACACACAGCATGGAGGAAGCCGCGCGCTGCGCAACGCGCGTTTGCGTGTTTGAAAACGGACGGCTTGTCATGAACG
Source organism: Oscillospiraceae bacterium (assembly GCA_031280325.1). GTDB lineage: Bacteria > Bacillota > Clostridia > Oscillospirales > Oscillospiraceae > JAIRRO01. The sequence continues at coordinate 1,317 of JAITGW010000063.1, read as the reverse complement.
GTCCTCCCGCGGAGATTTTTGCCGGTGGCGGATTGCTTGAAGGCATGGGTTTGTCACTGCCCGCTCCGGCGCAGATTGCGGCGCGCCTGCGCGCGCGGGGACTGGAAATTCCGCGGGGGATATACACCGTCTCGGCGTTGCGCGACGCGGTACTCTCGCTTCGGGAGGTGAAATAACGTGCTTCGTGACATTACGCTTGGGCAGTTTTTTCCCGGGAACACAATAATCCACCGGCTTGACCCGCGCACAAAGCTCGCTTTGACGCTTGTCTATATCGTCGCGCTTTTCATGCTTAAAAGTTGGAGCGGATACGCGCTTATGGCGGCGCTGCTGTGCGCCGTTGTGTTTGTATCGAAAATCAGCGTGAGGACGCTGCTGCGATCTCTGCGCGCGATTGCGGTCGTCATCCTCATAACGGCGCTTTTGAACGTTTTTCTCACATCCGGAACGGTAATTTTGAAAGTCTGGATCCTCAAAATCACGCGGGAAGGGCTTGAAATTGCGGGAAAAATGGCGCTGCGGCTGATTATGCTTATCTGCGGGACGTTTCTTTTGACATACACAACGTCGCCGCTGGCGCTGACGGATGGGCTTGAATCTGTCATGAGTCCGCTGAAAAAAATCCGCTTCCCGGCGCATGAGCTTGCCATGATGATGAGCATTGCCCTGCGTTTCATTCCGACGCTGCTTGAGGAGACGGATAAAATCATCTCCGCGCAAAAATCCCGCGGGGCGGACTTTGAAACGGGCGGCATCCTGAAACGCGCGCGGGCGATGCTGCCGATTCTCGTGCCGCTGTTCATAAGCGCGTTTCGCCGCGCGGAAGAGCTTGCGGAGGCGATGGAGTCCCGTTGTTACCATGGGGGCGAGGGGCGCACACGCATGAAGCTTCTGCGCATGGCGGCGCGGGACGGGCTTGCGCTCATCCTCGGCGGATTGACTATCGCCGCCGTCGTATTCGCGAACAAACTGCCGTGAGCGGGATAATTCGGCGCAATATCGCTCTGCGGCTCTCCTATGACGGGGCGCGTTATCACGGATGGCAGGTGCAAAAGCGCGAGGTTACCGTATGCGGTACGCTTGAGCGCGCGCTGACAAGGCTCTGCGGCGAAGATATTCACGTCACCGGCTGCGGCAGAACGGACGCGGGAGTCCACGCGGAAAAATACTGCGCAAGCTTCCGGACAGGCTGCGCCATTCCGGCAGAGCGTCTGCCGTATGCGATAAACGCACTGCTCCCGCCGGACATCTCGGTGTCTCGCGCGATTGACGCGCCGGAGGATTTTAACGCAATACTCTCCTGCGAGAAAAAGGAAT
>JAITGW010000202.1 GCA_031280325.1 Oscillospiraceae bacterium | reverse complement strand
GCTTTGTGCTGGCGCTGCGCAAAACGTGCGCAAAGCTGATGAAAAAGTTTCAGAATGCGAATTTTGCGCTTGCTATGCGAATTTTGCACTTGACTTAAATATTTTAGCAATGTATAGTTCAAATTATATCAAATGCATATATTTTTCGAGCAAAAGAGGTGGTTGTCCTGTGACTATTAGCTATAACAAGCTGTTCAAGCTGCTGATAGACCGCGGAATAAGGAAAAAAGACCTTAAAGAGGCGGCGGGCATCGGCTCTGCGACGATGGCAAAGCTGAGCCGCAATCAGCCGGTCGCGCTCGAAGTTCTGGTGAAGATATGCGCGCATATGGGCTGCAACATCGGAGATATTGCGGATGTTGTAACGGACAAAAAGGACGGCAAGGCGGATACATACACGAGGATACTCACAGAAGAGCTGATCCCCGCCATCGGATGTACGGAGCCGTCCGCCATTGCGTTTGTTGCCGCGCGCGCCGCCGAGGTTCTCGGCAGTACGCCGGAGCGGGGACTGATTGAGGTCAGCGGGAATATCGTAAAAAACACGAAGAGCGTTGTCGTGCCAAACACCGGCGGACTCAAGGGAATACGCACGGCCGCCGCCGCGGGATTTCTTTCCGCTTCGGCGGCGCGAGGGCTTGAGATATTGTCGGAGCTTACGCCGGAGCAGCGCGAGGAGATAACGCCGTATATTAACTCTCATGAGCTGGAGCTTGTGCTGGCGGACGTTGAAAAGCTTCTGTACATCGCTATAACCGCGTATTGCGGAGACGAGTATGCGCGCGTCGTCGTCGAGGACGGGCACACGCGCGTTACGTGGATTGAGAAAAACGGAAAGCTGATTTTTGAGCTTGACGAGGACGCTCCGCAGGAGCAGTCCGCGCCTGACTACAGTCTGCTGGACATTGAGGACATCGTACATTTTGCCGACACCGCGGATCTTGTGGAGCTTCGACCGCTTCTTGCGCGGCAGGTTGAGTATAACTATGCGATCGCTATGGAGGGACTCGAGCATGACTGGGGAGCAAACGTCGGGCGCGCGCTGCTGCTCGCATTTGGAGATGACATAAAGATCCGTGCGGCGGCGGCGGCGGCGGCGGGGAGCGACGCGCGCATGAGCGGGTGCGAAATGCCGGTAATCGTTCTTTCGGGCAGCGGGAACCAGGGTATCGCGGCCTCTGTTCCGGTGATAGTATATGCCAGAGAAATGAACAGCACGGAGGATGAGCTGTACCGGGCGCTCATCGTTGCCGATTTGGTGACCGTGCATCAGAAAACCGGCATCGGTAAGCTCAGCGCGTTCTGCGGCGCGGTCAGCGCGTGCTGCGGCGCCGCAGCCGGAGTGTCCTATCTCCAGGGCGGGGATTATGAGGCGATTGCGCATACGATTGTAAATACGCTGGCGACAGTGTCCGGCATTGTGTGTGACGGGGCGAAGCCATCATGCGCCGCGAAAATCGCCGTGTCGTTCATGGCGGGACTTTTGGGGAACAGTATGTTTACCGAGGGGAATTGGCAGTTTTTTGGCGGCGACGGAATTCTTACAAAAGGGGTTGATAATACGATCGCAAATGTGGGGCAGCTTGCAAGCTGCGGCATGAGGGAGACCGACCGGGAAATTTTGAAAATCATATCGGAAAACTGACAGGGTTTCTTAAAGCCGCACGCGCGGCATGGCATTTAATATTTCATAAATGAGGAGGAAACGCAATGTACAAACAGTATATCGGAGGGAAGCTTGCCGAAGGCCGGGGCGCGGTGGTGGAGGTGTATAATCCCGCCACGGGCGAGCTTGTTGACAGCTTTAACGGCGCGGATGCCTCACAGGCGGAGGAGGCGCTGAACGCGGCCGCGAAAGCTTTCAAAGCGAACAAATTCCGCTCGATGACGGAGCGGATCTCATGGCTTGCGGCACTGAAAGCGAAGCTCGTTGAGAACATGGATAAAATCATCGAGCTTGACAAGCTTGAGACCGGCAAGCCGCACGGCGAAGCGGTGATGGACTTTTTCATGATGACCGGAACGTTTGATTATTTTATGGAGGAGGTCAGGCACGTCTCCGGCGAATCTATCCCCGATCAATACGGAACGCTCGGCGGCTCGTACAATGTTGTGGAGCGGCGTCCCGTTGGGGTTGTCGTCGCGCATTTGGCATGGAATTATCCGCTGCTCATGCTGAGCTGCAAGCTGCCTCCCGCTGTCGCGTCGGGCTGCGCCGTCGTAATAAAGCCGGCAAGCGATACGCCGCTGGCGACGCTTTTTATCGCGCAGCTCTGCGCCGAGGCCGGGATGCCGGACGGTATTGTCAACATACTCGCGGGTCCGTCGAGCGTACTCGGTCCTGTGCTTAACGGCAGCGTGATTCCGCGCCTGATAACGGTCATCGGCTCTGCGGAGACAGGCAAACAGGTTATGCGACAGGGCTCGACCTCGGTTAAGAGCTACTCACTGGAGCTGGGCGGGAATAATCCGTGCATTATAATGCCGGACGCCGAGCTTGAAGAGGCGGCGTGGGCGATTGTCGAGTATAAATTCACAAACGCGGGACAGGTATGCGCAAACTATAACCGCGTGTTTGTTCACGCGGATGTGTATGACAAATTCCTCGCGCTTGCGCTGGACGTTGCGAAAAAATATAAGCTCGGCAGCGTGCCGGAGGCTGACGGCGACGTTATGATGGGTCCGATGATAACGCCGGAGGCGCGTGCGCGCGCTCTCGCGATGATAGACGACGCAAAGGCAAAGGGGGCGCGCGTTCTCTGCGGCGGAGGAATTCCGGCGGGCAGGAGCGCGGGCAACTGGCTCGAGCCGACGATTGTCGCCGACTGCGCGGACGATATGCGCCTGTTCGCGGAGGAGATTTTCGCGCCGATTGTCGCGGTGACAAGCTTTACAGACCTTGACGACACGCTTCAGCGCGCGATAAACACCGAATACGGGCTGTATTCGTATCTGTACACCCACGACGCGCGAGTTATCGCCAAGTGCTTTGAGACGTTTGAGTCCGGCGTGACCGTGGTCAACAACGGAGCCGGCGGCGGAAACGTTCCTCACATCGGAATCAAGGGCAGCGGCGTGCTGTGCGGCACGTCCGCATATGGGCTTGATTCGTATTACGATATACACGTGTTTCGGATAAAGACGTAGTTTACAGAGCGCGTATTGTCCGTTTGGACGGAGACAAAATCCCGGCGTACTCAATACGCAAAGCGCGGCGGCTCTGTGTTTTTTCTTGCCGCGCTTTGCGGGCAGAAAGTCTGGTGGCATAATGCTGAAATTCATTACAAAGCGTATCCTGGTTTCCGCCGTACTGTTTCTGATTCTGACGTTTGTATTGTTTTTGCTGCTGTCATTTTTGCCGACGTATGCCGACAGCGACATTGCAAAGTACGTCATGGAATACGGCATGATCTCGCCGGAGCATAAGCTTGAGATATACGCGAAATACGGGCTGGATCAGCCGCTTGGCGCGCGATATTTCATCTGGCTCGGAACGCTGTTTGACGGCACGTGGAGCCATACGTATCAAAACACCGCCACCGCGGTTACAGAGGTCATCGGCGCAAAGCTTGCGCCGACGCTTTCGCTGACGGTCAGCGCGCTTGTCGCCGCGATCCTCATCGCCGTTCCGCTGGGAATGTTCGCCGCGATGAGGCCGGGCGGAATCGCGGACAATATCGCAAGCCTGCTCACATTCGTCGGCGTGTCGATCCCGGGATTCATTGTCGCGATATTTCTGGTGTTCGTGTTTGCCGCGAAGCTTCAGTTTTTACCGTCAATGGTCTCCGCGGCCAGCAAGTATCCGTATGCCGTCCAAATGATACTTCCGGTGACGTGCGTCGCGCTCACTATGATCGGACCCGTTGTAAAGCAGGTTCGCGGCTCTATGCTTGACGTTATGAACGCGGAATACATAAAAACGGCGCGATCAAAGGGCATTTCAGAGACGCGCGTGATATTCCGCCACGTTTTCCGCAATTCGGCAATTCCCGTTGTCGCGCAAATCGGGCTTACCATGCCTATGCTTGTCGGCGGATCTGTGGTTGTCGAGCAGATTTTCACGATTAACGGACTTGGCCGCGCGCTTGTGAACGCGGTTAACGCACCGGCGGACGTGCCGGTTATCATGGGGATCGTGACGATTCAGGTCATCGTCGTGCTGGCGATAAACCTTGCGCTTGACCTTGTGTATTCCGCGCTTGACCCGCGCGTCGTGTATTAGGGAGGTGCGGGAGATGAAAAAGAAATCACGCGGGGCGCGACTTGAAAACGCGAAAAAGGGCTTTCTGTACAGCTTTGTTCGCAGCCCAAAGGGTATGTTCGGCTTCTGCCTCTTCTCGCTTATCGTGCTGGCGATTTTCCTTGCGCCGCTGTTTTTTAAGCTTGACGCAGAGCAGGTGTATTTCATAACGAACAAGGCGCCGTCGAAAGAGCATATTTTAGGGCTTGACACCGCGTTTCAGGACTGTTTTTCAAAGCTTATCGTCGGCGGGCGCGTCTCGCTGCTCGTGGGCCTTGGAACTTCGCTTTTGACAATGCTCATCGGCATTCCGCTCGGGCTTGCCGCCGGTTTTTATCAAGGCAAGGTCGGAGCGGCGGTTAACCGCGCGGCCGACTTGTTCCTTTCGTTTCCGATGATAGTGCTGCTGCTTCTGCTTGTGGCGGTGTTCCAGCGGGTGAGCGCCGGGCTTGTGGTTGTCGCGCTGGGGATTCTCAGCTGGCCGGGCACGGCGAAGATACTTTACAGCACGGTTATCACGGTTATGAACAGCGAATATGTCGAGGCGGCGCGCGCCATGGGCAAAAGCAACGCGAGGATAATGTTCACGGACGTGTTTCTCAACTCGATCACGCCTATACTCGTCAGTCTGCCGTTTCGGATATCAATGTCCGTGATGATGGAAACGTCGCTGGCGTTTCTCGGCGTCGGAATCGCAACAAGCTGGGGCAGGCAGATCTATCTTGCGACGCAGATGAACGTCATGGTCAACCAGATGTGGATGTGGCTTCCCGCCGCGGTTTGTCTTGTTGCCGTGATCGTATCAGTCAACTGTTTGGGCGAGGGAATACGCGACTCCTATGACCCGAAAATCGCGAGGCGATAACCACAAAGATTGCCGCCGCGCATTGCGGCGGTGGTTGATATAACCCCCGCAAAAATCAAAAAAGAAAGGTGATTTATGAAATGAAGCAAAGAAGAATTTTGTCGCTGCTGCTTGTATGCGCGCTCATGGCGGCACTGTTTTCAGGCTGCGCGAAGAAGGAAAACGCGGATCCCTCGCCGCCGCCGGACGCAACCACGCCTGATACGATTGTTCAGACGGTGGAGCCGGTCACGCGCGTCGTTGACAAGGATGGGACGATTGTTTTCGGCATGAACGGGTCGCCCAACGGACAGTATAATTTCTACAGAGCGACGACGACTCGCCTCATGATCACGAACGACGCGATCTGGGATAAGCTCATCTTCATCAACGGCAAGGGTGAGATCGAGCCACGCGCCGCCGAGAGCTGGGAATGGAGCGAGGACGGCAAAGCGCTGACAATCCGCCTGCGCGAGAGCTGGTTCCACGACGGAACGCCCGTTACCGCGGCTGACTGGGTCTGGACGATTAAGGCTGTCTGTAACGCGGAGCTGCACGACCTGGACGTTACGACGAAAATCTGTCCGTATCTTGAAGGCGTTGATCCCGACACCGGCGACGAGCTGAGCGAGGATTCGGCAAACGTTGAGTATGTGGACGATCACACGTTTATCATACACCTCAACGACGTATACAACAAATGGAGCTTTTCGATGAGCGTCCTGTCCTATCTCACGGTATTCCCGAAGCATTATTTCACCAATCCGGACGGCACAATGATGGATGACGTCACCGTTCTTTACGACGGGCTCGACTTCTGGAAGGCGCCGGTTGGCTCCGGACCGTGCAAATTTGTCGAGGACAGCCTTGATTCCTATACAAAGCTTGAGGCTTTCGACAAATATTACGGTTACGGCGCGGAGGGTCCGCAATTTAAGTATATCATGTTCCAGTATATAAGCGACCAGAACCAAATCGGCTCGAAAATCATCGCCGGCGACCTTGACGTGGCGTATCCCGGCGTATCATTCGAGGACGCGCAGTTCTACGCCGGAAACACCCAGATTAACATGGTGGAGTCCGCGACGGTGATTCAGCAGATAGATATAAATTTTGACTGCTCTCAGGTGCCGAAAAACGTCCGCCTTGCGATGAACTACGCGATCGACAAGCAGTTTATCCTTGACAATCTCTATGGCGGACGCGGAATTATAGGCGGCGCGTCGCTCGTCATGCCGACGTATCCGTACTATACCGGCGAGGGAACGCGGCGCGATATAGAGCTTGCGAGACAATATTTCCAGACTGCGCTTGACAACGGGAGCTGGAGCGCGGAGCGCGCTGTGCAGCTCAACGTGCCGGAGGATACGTATGAGGCGGCGGCAAATATCGTCAAAGCAAACTGCGCCGAGATCGGGCTGAAGGTGGACGTTGTGCGCCGAGACAGCATTCCGACGATTCAGCAGAATATGTTCTGGGCGCCGACAGAGGGGTATGAGGCTGTGCTGTGGTCATTCGCTCCGACGATTGATCCCGCGAAGGTCGGCATGTACCTTATTAAGAGCCTTTGCGTTGACCAGAAGTTCTTTGCGCGCTGGGGTATGCGTGAAGAGGATCTTGAGGATGTGACAAACTACACCACGGCGATTCAGGCGTGGGCGCGCGCCGCGTCGAGCGCGGATGAGCA
>JAITGW010000093.1 GCA_031280325.1 Oscillospiraceae bacterium | reverse complement strand
TTGACTGTGAACAACAACCGCGACAACTGGCCGGAACCTGACCGCAAGCTGTTTGAACAGGCGGAGCCGTTTATCGAAGCCGCTCTTTCTGCATATATCACATCAAACAATATAACAGTGCCGAAATCAATATTAGGGGGAAGCGCAAATGGCGAGCAGCATAACAGCAGAGAATCTCCGCAAAGCATACGGTAAAAAAGAGGTTTTGCGCGGCGTATCGTTTTGCATAGAGCAAGGCGAAACGTTTGCCCTGCTCGGCGTGAACGGCGCGGGCAAAACCACGACTATTGAAATCATTGAGAATATGCGCCGCGCCGACAGCGGCGGGGTGACGGTAAACGGAATATTAGGTGTTCAATTACAAAGTACATCGCTGCCGGAAACAATCACTTCAAGCGAAGCAATGCGGTTGTTTTGCGCATGGCATAAAGTGCCGTACCGCGGCGATTTGCTGGAACGTTTTGATATGGCGGGAGAATATCTGAACATGATCTATGCCGCGCTTTCAACCGGACGCAAGCGGCGGCTGCATCTTGCGCTTGCGTTGTGCCATAATCCAAGCATATTGATACTTGATGAGCCGACCGCCGGACTTGACGTAGAGGGCAGACACGCGCTGCACGATGAAATCCGAAAGCTTAAATCGGAGGGTGTAAGTATACTGATGGCTACACACGATATGTCTGAAGCCGAAACTCTTTGTGACCGAATAGCCATTCTGCGCGGCGGAGTAATCACAAAGCTCGGCAGTCCGCTTGAGCTCACCGCAAGCAGTGACATCCAAAGCAAAATCACCGTAAAAACGCGCGGCAGCGCCGAGTATAAGACATTTTCGGCAATAAATACAGCGGATTTTCTGACAGAGTTTTTATTGAAAGTTAAAGCCGAAAATGATGAGATTACAGACCTGCGCGTTGAACGCGCAGATATTGAGGACATCTTCCTAGAAGCAGCCGGAGGCGCAAAATGAAAGCGATAATTACACAGCTTGTCATACAATTCAAAAGCGACTTGCGCGACAAGGGTATTTTGATGGTGTATTACCTTGTGCCGATGCTGTTTTACGCGGTTATGGGAGGGATTATGAAAACCCTGTCAATGGACACGGGCGCATCGCTCACGCTGTCAATTACGATTTTCACCGTGTCGATGTCGGCGTATCTCGGAATGCCAGCGACGCTTGTAAAGGCGCGGGAGCAGGGGATACTTGAAGCCTATCGCGCCGCGGGTATTCCATCATGGAGCTTGCCGTTCGCGGTGATTGTGATTTCAACGCTGCATATTATGATCGCCGCCGTCATTATAATGGCTTCCGCTCCCTATATTTTTGGCGCGGTTCTGCCGAAAAGCATAGCGGCGCATCTCTTGACGGTGCTGCTTACTGCGCTGTGCTCGCAGTCACTGGGTGCGCTGACAGCCTGTTTTGTAAAAAAACAGAATACTATGACGCTTGCCGCTCAATGCCTGTTTCTGCCGAGCATTATGTTTTCGGGAATAATGTTTCCCGCCGAATTACTGCCAAAACCCATGCAGTGGATAGGTGAGGTTCTGCCTGCCACGCAGGGCGCAAGACTGTATGGCGGCGCGTGTTTACAGCTGTTGCCGCTGGCGGTGCTCGCAGGGATAACGGTTGCGGCGTTCACAGTCAGCGCGGCGCTGTTTCGAAAGATCAGCGAACGAAAGTAAAGAATATCCTTATGATGCCGGATGCAAAAAAATCCTCTAATCACGCGGAATTTCGCGGTTTAGAGGATTTTTTCTTTTGCCCAAGACCGCTGCGGCGCGGCAACCCGCTCAGCTTCGGCAAGCGAAAGTGTGCGCCGCCGTGTTCTGTTGGGAAATATTAACCGAAAGATACGGGAAGAAGTCTTGCGCTATTGGCGGCAAAAAGCCGCACGGAGGCTTGCGGACTCAGGGCGGATGCGCTTTTCGGTTTGCTGCGCTCATATAAGTCTAGAGCGCGATCTCGAAAAGCTCCGCCAGGGAGCGCAATGCGTCCATAGCCGTTGGAGCCGTTGGGCAAAACGCCGCGCGCAGGGGAAGAATACGGCCGTCGGCGCTCGTTATTGTGCCTGTGACCGCGCCGACATCGGCTGTCGGGATATGGGCGTTCGCCGCTGAATTTTTCTCAAGAGTGCGCCCGACGACGCCAAGGAAATCAAGCTTCGGAAGCTCGTCAGTCTCAAATCCGAACAGCACAAGCGCGCGCACGCCGCAAAGCGCTTCCGTCCCGGCGGTGATTCCCGCATTGATTAGACCCTGGCTGTTGCCGCCATCAAGCAAACGCAAAATTCCGTTGCGGACAGATCCGATATTGCCGCGGCGCTCCGCAAGCTCCACAAGCAGCTGCGCAGTTTCGGCGGGCAGAAGATGCTGTTGATAGACGGTCATCGCGCGCTTCGAGGCGGCGTATTCCTTTGCAAGCTCCGCCGCGTCAGCGGAAGCTTCTCCGCCGTCAAGCGCCGCAAGTACGCCGCGCAAAAACGCCGCGGTATCGTTTGTCGCAATGGAGCGGTGCGCGTATTCCGCGCCGTCATAGCCCGCCACGCGGTCGATGAACACAACTCGCGCGCCGTTTGAGGCCGCCTGGCGCAGCCGTTGTGAGGCAATCGGATTTTTCTTCGCGCTAAAGCCAACGGCAAGAATCAGATCTGTGCCTTAAAGCTGGGAAAATGTATTCGGCGAGGTCAGCAGCGGCGACGGAGTGCTGCCCGGCGAGATCAGCCTCACGCCTAAGCGAGCCGTAAAGCGCTGCGCCGCCGCAATTTCTTCATTCGTGTGATACGCGCTGAGCGCAATTGCGGCGGATGAAGCGCCATAAACGGCTTGAGCACGCTGAAGCGCCTTGCCCATGAGCAGTATCGCGTCGCGGTATGCCCGCTCATCCAATGCCTTTGGCTCAGGGTAATCCACAAGGGCGAAGCGTCCGTTTCGGCACAAAGAACTGCGGTTTACGCCGCCGTTGCGCGGCAGAATGCGCAGCGGAATGTTGCCGTGCGTCGTGATTTTCGTTGAGCAGCCGACAGAGCAGCCGACGCACGTCGTTTCCGTAACAGTCTCCTCAAGCGGCACGGGCTTTGCAAGCGGCGTTTTCTCGCGAAGCGCTCCTGTAGGACAAACGGAGACGCACATTCCGCAGGAAACGCAGGAGGTTTCTTCCAGCGGCTTGCCCATCGCGGGGCGCACGACAACGTCAAACCCGCGCGCCGTAAGCCCGAGGGCCTCGGCGCCGACAAGCTGAGCGCATACCCGCACGCAAAGCCCGCAGAGGATGCATTTGTTCGGGTCGCGCTTGACATACGGGTGCGCGTCGTCAAGCTCTGTGAGCGTTTTGCCTCCGCAAAAACACTCCGGCGCGACGCCGTAGCTCCGCGCGTTTTTGAGCAGCTTACACTCGAAATAATCAGAACAGCCGCACTCAAGACAGCGGGACGCTTCGCGCGCCGCGTCATCATGCGTGAAAGATTCATAGACTTGCAGGAAATTATCGCGGCGCTGTTCCGGTGAGAGTGATTTATATTCCGCGCGGCACATGCGCTCGCGATCCTCAAAAGTCTTTTCGGAAATATCCTCGCGCTCGTGGACGTACTGCGCCGCAAGGGCGACAGGCGCGCCGTGAAGATATGCGTCAACCGACAGCGCGGTTTTACGCGCCGCCGCGATGGACTCAATCGCGATTGAGATTTTGTCATTACCGCAGTCGCCTCCGGCGAAAACGCCGCCGAGACTCGTCGCGTGAGTGAATTTATCGTATACGATCGCACGCTTGCGCGTGAGGTTAAGCCCCGTAAGCCCCTCCGGTTCGACAGCCTGACCCGTGGCAAGGATGACAGTGTCGATATTCAGCGTCTCTGTTTTTCCGTCTATCGGCACGGGAGCGCGGCGGCCGGACGAATCAGGCGCGCCA
>JAITGW010000064.1 GCA_031280325.1 Oscillospiraceae bacterium | reverse complement strand
TATTGTAACACATGTGCTATACTGTAGGCAATAAAATACTTTATTTTTTAGGAGATGTTTACATATGCTTACAAAACGTCAGAATTTCACAGAAACGATACGCGGCGGCAAGCCGGACAGGTTTGTTGACCAGTACGAGGCGCTGGGGTTCATCTTCGGCAACCCCGTGCAGAACAATCGGCGCGGCGCGCTTGAGATCGGCGGGGAAATTGTCGATCCCTGGGGCGTCACTATCCGCTTCCCGCCCGGAACGCCGGGACCGTTCCCCGTACACGACGACGAGCATAAGGTTATAAAGGACATCACGAAATGGCGTGAGCAGCTCAAGATTCCAAGCCTTGATTTCCCGCAGGCTGCGTGGGACGCGGCAAAGCCCGCGGCGGAGGCAATCGACCGCAATGAGGTTTTCGCCGCAATCATGCTCGCCCCCGGCGTGTTTGATATGACGCACTATCTCATGGGCATGGAGGACGCGCTCATCGCCTATTACGAGGAACCTGAAGCCATGCACGAGCTTATCGACGCAATCACGGACTATGAGCTGCGATACGCTAAGCTGCTCTGCGATAATTATCACCCCGACGCGATTTTCCACCACGACGACTGGGGCAGCCATCGCTCCACGTTCCTCTCGCCGGAGATGTTCCGTGAATTTATCTTCCCATCGTACAGGAAAATTTACGGATATTACAAGGATCACGGTGTAGAGCTTATCTTCCACCACTCCGACTCCTATGCCGCGACGCTGATTGAGGACATGATCGACATGCAAATCGATGTATTCCAGGGCTGTGTGGATACGAACAACGTTCCGGAGCTCATCCGAAAATACGGCGGAAAAATCTCGTTTATGGGCGCGATAAACAACGGAATCGTGGACGTACCGGACTGGACGCCGAAGCTGATTTCCGACACGGTAGAGCAGGTCTGCCGCGACTGCGGGCGGCACTATTTCATTCCGTGCTGTACCGCCGGCGGCCCGGGCAGCGCATATCCCGGCGTGTATGAAGCGGTGTCGTCCGAGATCGCGCGGATGAGCGCGGAGCTGTTTTAGGAGCTTGCGCTCACCGCAGGCGCCGGAGCGGCGCGAAACCTTGCTGGCGCTTGCCCATATGTCCGCTTTCATCTGCCGGAATCGCGCGGCGCCGCGCCACTGCCAAGGCTTGCCGAGCGCGATTTCACGCCGTATAGACTTAAAACGCAAATATGACCCTCAGCTCCCGCCTTTTCGGCGGGAGTTTTTGATTTTTCGCGGCGCGGCGCTTTATTTTTTTTCATCATGTATTGCCCCTCTCCCGCAAAAAACGAAAAAGGGGAAGCGCCGCGTGTCCCGCAAGAAGTAATAAAAAAACGGTGCGGAACACAAAAAGCCATCCGCGTACTAATATCACACTTTTCACAGCGCGGCATATAATGAACAAGACGCGAAAAGGAGGCGATTTCAATGAAAGACGACATTTCGTCCGCCGTGGACGATTTCCTCTCGACCGACAAGGGCAAAAAGCTGGCGGCGCGCCGGCCGGAGCTTGAGCGGCTTGCGCGGGGAGAGGACGGGAGGCGCCTGTTTGCAATGCTCGACATGGAAACCATGAAAAAGGCGGCGCAAGGCGGCGATATAAGGACGCTGTCGGCGCTGATTTCCTCCGCGCTTAAAACAGAGGAGGGCGCGCGCATTGCGCAGCAGATCAAAGACATGACAAAATAGCCTCAAAACACGGAGGAGCTGGATATGGCTGAGTTTGAGAGCGCGCTGAATAAAATACTGTCCTCGCCGGAGGACATGAAGAAAATATTAGACATTGCAAGCTCCCTGGGCGAACAGCAGGATGATGGAGATGCTCGCGGGACGGCGGCGGAAGCAAACCCGCTCGGCGGAATCAGTCCCGAAATGCTTGGTATGATGACAAAGCTTATAGGTGTGTTCGGCGAGAGGGACGACGATAAGGCACGGCTTATTCACGCGCTGCAGCCATACATAAAATCAGAGCAGCGGGAACGGCTCGCGCGCGCGCTTCAGATCTCAAAAATGGCGCGCGCCGCGAAAATCGCGGCGAAGGAATTCAACTGGGGAGCAGGAAAGTGAGCGTGGGGTCAGAGCGATGAATCGTTATTTCGGAAACAGCGGTGAATTCATAAGATTGGACGAGGGGGAATTTGCGCAAACGCGGACGCCGGATCTCGCAAATCCCGTAACCGCGGCGACTCGGCGCAGGCGCGAGGAGGAGAGTCCGCCGTTTCGCCTGAAGCTGCCCGGAGGCTTTTCCCTGAGCGATCTTGCGCTCATGGCGCTGTTTTTCGCCCTCTATAAGGAGTCGGGCGACGAGGAGTTTTTATTTATTCTCGCCGCGCTGGCGTTATTTAGGTAAGGGCTTGCGGGGCTGAGAACGCCGCCGTTGCGGCAGCGGCGCGCTCCGCCCCGCAGACTCTCCCAAAAATCCTTATTGCTAAAATCGCGCAAACATGTTACAATACAGCTAACTCTATAAAAAAGGGGGCGAGCGCGCTGAAAAAACCCGTACTTGCGGCGGTTCTGCTTGCCTGCGCCCTTCTCGTCACGGGGTGTCTGAAAACAAGCGCGGACGAGATTTACACCCTGCCCCGCGTCTCGCGGGAATTTCGGCGTCTGGCGGAGCGCATTGACGCCGTCATCGCCGCCGGCGCGGAATTTTCGCCGCCCACGGGCGGAGATAACCGCCCGTCCATACAGCTTGTGGATTTCGACGGAGACGGCGCGGAAGAAGTCATCTCGTTTTTTATTCTGCCGGGGGACAACCCTCTTAAAATCTACATTTTCCGCGATGCCGGGCATGACTATGAGCTTGCGGACATAATTGAAAGCGTCGGCGCAAATTTTGAGAGCGCGCGATACGCCGACCTTGATGGAGACGGCGTTTTGGAGCTTATCGTCGGACATCTTGTATCGCCGGCGTTGCGCTCCATGACCGTATATTCAATACGCGGGCTGACTCATACAAAGCTTGCGGAGGCGGTTTATTCCGCCCTGTCTGTCTATGATTTTACCGGAGACGGGCGGGACGATCTTGCGGTCACGCGCCTGTCCTCGTCGGAATTTCCGGGAGAGGTCGAGCTTTTCTCATTCCCGCGCTCGGGCGAGCCCATATCATACACGGCGCAGCTCTCTTTTGGAGTGGAATCGCTTGTGCGTGTCCTTCCCGGACGTCTCGCCACCGGCGAGAGCGCGCTGTTTGTCGATGGAAAACCCTCCGGAGGCGCGCTTGTGACTGACGTTTTCACCGTGACCGGCTCCGCGCTGAAAAACATTTCGGTCTCCACGCCGGGCGGAGTATCCATGTCCACCCTGCGGGACGTTCCCGTCTATACGGCTGACATCAACCGCGACGGCGCGCCTGATGTTCCGATGCCGCGCCTTCTTCCGCAGCAGTCCGACGCGCGCTATTATGCCTATGACTGGTATACGTTCACCGCCGACGGTATGCGGCGGCTTGCCCTCTCCACGTTTCATAACGAATCTGACGGATGGTATTTCATTCTGCGTCCGGAGTGGCGCGGATACGTCACCGTCCGCCGCGAAAGCCATATCGCCGGGGAGCGAACGATCATCTTCTCGCATACCGCCGGCGGCGCGCTGACAGATTTTCTCAAAATATATACCCTCACGGGAGAAAACAGCGAAAACAGGGAACGGCTTCCCAACCGCTTCCGCCTCTACCACGACTGGGGCACGATTTACGCCGCGGAAATTCTCGATTCCGGCGGACAGATCAGCATTACGGAGAGCGACGTAAACGGCGCGTTCTCGCGGATCGTGGAAGAATGGAGCTTCGGGTCATAAAACGATGAATAACGAGGTGGTTTGAGTGAAAAAAATACTTGTACTCGAGGACGAGGCCGATATCCGCAGCTTTGTCGTCATAAATCTCAAGCGCGCGGGGTACGAGCCGATCGAGGCGGACACCGGCGAGAGCGCGTTCGAGCAGCTTCGCCTTCACCCCGATATTCAGGTCGCGCTGCTTGACATTATGCTGCCCGACGCGGACGGACTTGAGGTTTGCCGGAAAATCCGCGCCGCGGATTCGCGTATCGGCATAATCATGCTCACGGCGCGCATGAGCGATGTGGATAAGGTCACGGGGCTAATGAACGGTGCGGATGATTACGTCACAAAGCCGTTCCAGATTCCGGAGCTTACCGCGCGCATTGACGCGCTTGTGCGGCGCGTCAGCTCTAACACGCCGTCGGACTCGTCGGAGATTATTCAGGGTCCGTTCCGGATCAACACGCGCAACCGCACGCTTGAAAAAAACGGCAAACGCATAAAGCTTACTCAGATTGAATACGCCATTGTGAAGATGTTTATGGACAACCCGGGAAAG
>JAITGW010000042.1 GCA_031280325.1 Oscillospiraceae bacterium | reverse complement strand
CGAGCTATGGCGGATCGCTCGACACGGCGGCGGGTGATATTTCGCACTACTGCGAAGCCGGGTACAGCGTTGTGATCACGGTCTCTGGATATCGCCGCGCGCAGGCGTTGGAGGCGTTTCTGATCGAGCGGGACATTCCCGCGGCGCTTAATGCGGAACTGGCGGAGCTTCCGCCGCCCGGCTCGTGCGCGATTGCGGTCGGCGCGCTGTCGGGCGGAATGGAATATCCGTCGCTCAAGCTTGCCGTTCTGACAGAGGGTCAGATTATGGGCGACGCGGCGCGAAAGCCGCGGAAAACGAAGGTAAGATCCGCGCGCGAGCGGGTGCAGAGCTATACGGATCTCACGCCGGGCAGCCTTGTGGTGCATGAGCAATACGGTATCGGACGGTACGCCGGCTTGTCGCAAATGATCGTTGACGGAGCGGCGCGGGATTACGTCAGGATTGTCTATCGCGACAACGACAGCCTGTACCTGCCCGCGACGCAGCTTGGCGCGATTTCAAAGCACATCGGCGGAGGAGAGGACGCGCCTGTACGTCTGTCCAAAATGGGCGGGGCGGACTGGAAAAAGAGCAAAGCTCACGCCCGCGCTTCTGCCCGCGACATGGCGCGCGAGCTGACCGCGTTGTACGCGGCGCGGCGGCGGCAGCGCGGACACGCGTTTGCGCCCGATTCCGTCTGGCAGACGGAGTTTGAGGAGAAGTTCGGATATGTCGAGACTGACGACCAGCTCAAGTGCATTGAGGAGATCAAACGCGATATGGAACAGCCGACGCCGATGGACCGCCTGCTGTGCGGCGATGTGGGCTATGGCAAGACAGAGGTCGCGATGCGAGCGATAATGAAATGCGTGCTTGACGGACATCAGGCGGCGGTGCTTGTGCCGACGACGGTGCTTGCAAGGCAGCATTATATCACCGCGATGAAACGCTTTTCGGGCTACCCTGTGAATATTGACGTTCTAAGCAGGTTCAAAACTCCGGCGCAGATGAAGACGGCGCTCAAAAAACTGGAGGCGGGGTCGCTTGATCTTATTATCGGTACGCACCGGCTGCTGCAAAAAGACGTGAAATTCCATAAGCTCGGGCTGCTCGTTGTGGATGAGGAGCAGCGCTTCGGAGTGGCGCACAAGGAACGGCTGAAGGAGCTGTCGAAGACGGTGGACGTACTCACGCTCTCCGCCACGCCGATTCCGCGCACGCTGAATATGGCGCTGTCGGGAATCCACGATATGTCCGTGCTTGAGGAGCCGCCGACGGGGCGGCAGCCGGTTCAGACATATGTCATGGAGCATGACTGGGAAGTGATCCGCGACGCGATTGCGCGCGAAATCGCCCGAGGCGGGCAAGTATATTATCTCCACAACAGGATCGACAACATCTCCCGCGTAGCGGCGCGCATTGCCGAAATGCTGCCCGGCGTTTCCGTCGCGGCGGCGCATGGGCAAATGGATCAGGAAGCGCTCTCTGACGTGATGGAGCGCGTCAGCGACGGGAACGTGTCCGTTCTCGTCTGCACGACGATAATCGAAACGGGAATCGATATTCCGAACATCAACACGCTCATAATTGAGGACGCGGATCATATGGGTCTTGCGCAGCTGCACCAGATTCGCGGACGCGTCGGGCGCAGCCCGCGCCGTGCGTTTGCGTATCTGACGTTCCGCCGCGGCAAGGTGCTGAGCGAGGTTTCGGAAAAGCGTCTCTCCGCAATACGCGAGTTTGCAGAGTTTAATTCAGGCTTCAAAATCGCGATGCGGGATCTGGAAATCCGCGGCGCGGGCAATCTGCTCGGCGCGGAGCAGTCCGGGCATATGATGAAAGTCGGCTATGACATGTATCTCAAGCTGCTTGAAGAAGCGGTGCTTGAAGAGCAGGGCGTTACCGCGCCGAAAAAAATAGAGTGCCAGGCAGATTTTACGGTTCCGGCGGTGCTTCCGGAGAAATACGTTCCCAGTGGGGAGCAGCGTGTGGATCTATACCGCAGAATCGCGCGAGTTGAGAGCGAGGAGGATGCGGACGAGATGATCGCGGAGCTCGTCGACCGCTTCGGCGACCCGCCGGACGAAGCGGTGAACCTTGTGCGGATCGCGCGGCTGCGCGCCGAGGCCGCGCGGTGCGGAATTACGGAGGTGGCGCAGAAATCGGGCGTTCTAAGCCTCAAGCTGGAGAACTTCGATATGGGAGTAATAACGGAGCTGTACGCCCAGCCGTTTTTCAAAGGACGCATTCGCGTCGCGGCCGGAGAGACGCCGGGAGTGTCGCTGAAGCTTACGGACGGGAAGAGGGCGCTGGACGATGCGGAGATCCTAATCCGTGCGTGGCGGACCGTCGCGGGGAAATAAACCGAGGCTGCCGCGGGTGAGGGGATCGCATATCGCCGTAAGCGCACGGCGGCGCAGCCTATGCCGCGCCGCCGTGCGTACTTCCTTGTCTAGGGTAAGCCTTGCCTTGCTTCGGTTTGGCAGGATGTTCCCCCCAAAAAAGATGCCGATCCGTTGGATTTGCATTATACAAGGTCTGCCGAAGCAAGTAATGAACTCTATTTTTGTGAGTCGGGACGGCTTGTGAAAGCCTTAACTTGCGCTATAGCCCAAAAGCCGAGAACCGCGCAGCCAAGAGCCCCGGCAAATGAGCAGATTCCGGAGGCGTATTCGGCAAGCGTCCCTGTGAGCAGGGATGCAAGTCCAAGCACGGCAAGCAATATCGTTGGCACGGCGACATATATTTGGATTTTCGTGCGGTAAAACATGCTTATGGGAATGTAATGCAAGCCTACGATAAAGAGCACCGCAATCACGATATACTCGAATAACCCAAAGCTGCCGAGTAACGCTGACGATAAACTAATAGCTGAAGCCTGAACAATGAATACGGCAGTCCATTTTTTTGACTTCTTTGAATCCTCTTCCGTATTTTCATCATCGGGAATAGCTTTAAGCGCTTTGTGCCCGGCTATGGCGGAGAGATAAATGTATACTGAAACCGCCACAAAGAAGGCAGTTACAGCGATTGCCGGGAGAAGCGGCAACGGCGAGCGCAGAATCAGCCACACAAGCATAAATATCGCCCAGACGGTTGTGAAAAACGCAAGCAGGTACGATGTGTTGTTAAGATTTTTCATTGCGCCTTTTGTTTTCATAAGCTTGATATTCCTTTTCCATGGATTTATTTATTGATTTCCCCGGCTTTTTTATCAGCGGGACGTTTTCCCCGCAAGTCACGCAGTAATCATGCAAATCCGAGCCGAACAAAAGAAGCAAAAAGGGGCAAGAGTAATCAGCAAATAATGCGATAACTATTGACGCGTGACCAAATTAAACCCTAAAAGCGCAAGAAACCCGCTCCCTGAGCGGGTTTCTTGCGCCGACATCTTTTTTTGTCAGTTAATTTTGGCAGCGGGTGAAGGAGTCGAACCCTCACAAACAGAGTCAGAGTCTGTCGTGCTACCCTTACACAAACCCGCTGTATACAATTTGCGCCGACATCAGTAAAGTGCGTCAAATGCCAATAAATTATAACGCGGAAAAGCCCGCATGTCAAGCGTTATTTTTCCGCGCGGAACCGAGAGCTTAGCCGGCGTCGCCGAGGGCTGTATTCGCCTCCGGAAACGAGACCTCAAAGCGCATTCCGCCCTCATGCCGCGCCTCTGCACGGAGCGTTCCGCCGAACTTCTGTACAGAGTCGCGCACAATGCTAAGCCCCAGACCGCTGCCGCCTGCGGCGCGGGAGCGCGCCTTGTCAACGCGGTAAAACCGGTCGAATATGTGCGGCAAATCCTCTTCCGGGACGCCGATACCCGTGTCCAAAACTGTAAGAGCTACGCGCCCTTCGCCGCGCCGCAGCGTTATGGTGACGCGCCCGCCCGGCACATTATATTTTATCGCGTTTTCCACAAGGTTGAATATAACCCCGCGCAGCGGATCCTCGCTGCCCATTACGGCGCAGTCCTCGTCAAGCTCTGTCGAGATCGTAATTTTGTCCACCTCGGCAAGAGGGGAGAGCGTGCGCACGGTTGCGGTCACAAGCGCGGAAAGCTCCACCGGGGAGGGCGCAATTACAGCGCCGCCATCAAGCCGCGCGAGGGTCATAAGCTTTTCGGTCGTGCGGGCGAGTCGCTCCGCCTCCGCGCCGATATCCGCGACAAACTCGCGCACGGTGTCCGTATCCATGCCGTCGCTTTGCACGATACTGTCAGACAACAGCCGTATCGACGCCAGAGGCGTTTTAAGCTCATGGGACGCGTCCGCCACGAAACGGCGCCGAAGCTCCTCCGTTTCGCGCAGGCGCCTGGACAGACTGTTGAATTCCGCACCAAGAACAGCAAGCTCATCGCTGCCGGAAACCGCGATCTTATAGCCGTATTCACCCTCGCGAACATACTCGATCGCGCGCAGAATTCCGGTGATGCGGCGTATTACCGTCCACAGAACATAAAAGACGAGCAGAACGGAAACCGTTGTGACCACGACGGTCATCTGGCGCACAGAGCGTTGAAGTCCGAGCAGAAATTCACCCTGCTCCCTGTCCGTCTCGTGGACATACACCGCGCCTGTAACGTCCCGTCCGCGGGAGACGGGGACGATTGCCCCGGCGGCAAACGCGCCATCCCGAAATCCGGCGTACAAAACCTCATATCCGCCGAGCGCCTCAGATAGATGCGCGTCAAAGAAATGCGAATCCATAACGGCGTCGCTGTCGAGCGTATCGTACAGCACGTGCCCGCGCGCGTCCATTACCGTAACGTGGACGCGCCCGCTCATATTAAGCTTTGAGACGACCAGGACAACGTTGTCGATCGTCAGGCGCTCATGGTCGCGCAGGGCGGACTCTAAAATAAGCGCCTGGCTCTGCACATAGCTCAGCTTTGCCTCGAAAATCATGTCGCGGCTTGCCGTTAGAAAATATGTGTTCGCGAGAACGAGCACAACCGCAATCATAAGCGTATAAGACGCCGCAAACTTGACCCGCAGGCTCGAAAAAAAACGAACCCGTCGGCCAGGCGGCAAGCGTCTGTTTGCCTTAGCCCTTAATGTAATAGCCAACGCCCCACTTCGTAAGCAGAATCACAGGCTCAGCCGGATTTCGCTCCAGCTTTTCCCGCAGGCGGCGCACATGCACGTCAACCGTGCGCACGTCGCCCTGATAGTCGCGCCCCCAGACGATATTCAAAAGGTTCTCCCTGCTGTAAACCCTGCCCGGATTTTTTGCGAGAAGCTCAAACAAATCAAATTCACGCGCGGTCAGGTCGATCTCCGTTTTGCCGCGCCTCACGTTCCTGCTCGCGGGATCTATCGTAAGCTCGCCGACGGCGATCGGCGCGCCGCCGTTCTCTGCGGTTGAAAGAGTGCGATTTGCCCTGCGGAGCAGCGCGCGGATCCGCGCTTTAAGCTCAAGCACGTTAAAAGGCTTTGTTAAATAGTCGTCCGCGCCGGACTCAAACCCGATGATTTTGTCAATATCCTCGCTGCGCGCCGTGAGCATGATGATCGGCACGTTTGAAAATTCCCGTATGCGCATACACGCATCCAGCCCGGAGAGGTTCGGCATCATAACATCCAGGAGTATTAGATCATAATCGCCGGTCGCGGCGAGTGACACCGCGGCAGCGCCGTCGTGGGCGGCGTCAACCTGATAGCCCTCAGATTCAAGGTTAAACTTTATTCCCTTGACAAGCGTGATCTCATCGTCAACTACAAGAATTTTCATTGTGCGTCTCCTTTGCGCGTCAAAGATAGTCCGTCCTTGCTGCCCCGCCGTGCGGCAGTCACTCTACCGTGACCATGTCCTTCAGAGCGGCGTATTTCTTGTCGCCTATCCCGCTCACGTTTTTAAGCTGCGCCGCAGACTTGAACGCGCCGTGCTTCTCGCGGTATTCCATAATCCGCACGGCAAGGACAGGTCCGATGCCGGGCAGAGACTCAAGCTCTTTCGCCGTGGCGTAATTAATTCGTATCTTCCCGTCAGCGCTTTTCCCGGACTGCGGCGCCGTTGTGATTTTCGGCGGAGACTCCTGCGCGGGCAAAGTCTCTGGCGCGGATACGATCACGAGGGTGGGTTCGGGTACGGCTTCAAGCGCCGGAAGGGGACTCGGCGAGGGCTCGGTTGTTTGGAGCGTTGCCGGGGAGAGAAAGGTCGCTGTCGGCTCCGCAATTTCCGAAGCGTCAAGCGTGACGGGCGGCGGAGACGACAGGCTGTACTGAATGACAACCCCGCCGCCCTTTGCGCGCCCGGCGAACAGTCCGATTGTGAACGCCAGAAACAACGCGGTAAGTGAGACGACGACAATTTCAAGTTTTATTTTCAACAAACCGAGCCCACCCCATTTACTAATCGAAAAATTATGCTATAATAGAATATAACAGACATATTTGAAAGACTCTGACCCGCATTATACCATAGCCGCAAAGCGGCGAAATGGTATAGGCATTGAGTGCGCGGGAGGGCTTCGCCCGACCCGCACGGATATTATACCATAGCCGCAAAGCGGCGAAATGGTATAGGCATTGAGTGCGCGTGAGGGCTTCGCCCGACCCGCACGGATATTATACCACACCCCCCACGGAGAAGCAAATGAGAAAAGCCAAAATTCTGGCGGCTTTTTTGACCGCCGCAATACTGATGTCCCACGCGGCGTTCTCGCCGCCGGTTCTCGCCGCGCCCGCCCCGCCCCAGATCGCGGCGGACAGCGCTTTTCTCGCGGAAGTAACGACAGGAACAAACCTTTTGACGCAGGGGGCGGACGCCGCGGCGGAACCCGGCGCGCTCACCAAGCTGATGACGCTGTTGCTGTGTGCGGAATATTTTGAAAAGGGCGCGATCCAGATCACGTCGCGCATTACCGCGCAGGATTCGGCGGTGAGCGGCATGCTCACGCCGTCCCCCGTAAAAATCACGCCCGGGGAAACGCTGACATTCCGCGACCTTTTGATGTGCGCGCTTCTCGGCGGCTCTGACGAGGCGTGCAACATCCTCGCGGCGCGCTTGTCCGGAAGCGTTCCCGCGTTTATAGAGCTTATGAATGTCCGCGCGGAGGAGCTGCTGCTGTCCGGCACGAGATTTGTCAACACTCACGGGCAGAGCGCCGAGGGACAGACAACGACCGCGCGTGATATATTTCTTATAATGCGGGAGGGAATCAACTACCCTCTGTTTACGGAGATTTTGGGGACGATCGACCACATCGTTCCAAATACGAGCGTATCGCCCGCGCGTCCGCTTACGAACAAGAACGCCATAATGCTTCCGAACAGCGAGCTGTACGACGAGTTTACCGTCGCGGGGCTTACCTCGGGCGGCAGCAGCGCGCAATATTCAAGCAAGGACGGATTGGAAACGATTGCCGTTGTGTTCGGCGCGGGAGATGGCGGCGCCGCGATCGGGCAGGCGAAAGCAACACTCGCGTTCGGCTATGAACACTATCGCTGGGTCACGCCCCTGACAGAGGGTATGGCAATCACGGCTCTTCCGCTCGCTTACGGTGTGGGAACGGACGCCGTTCTCGCCGTGCCGGAGCGTGAGGTTCGGCTGCTGCTCTCCTCCGACATTACGGACGATATGCTCGAGAGGACGCTTCGAGTGTTCTCACAGGAGACGGGGGAGGTTTTGCGCGCGCCGATAAGACGCGGAGACGCACTGGGCGAAATCTCATTTTCGGTAAACGGGCGGGAGCTTGCCCGCGTGCGCCTTATTTCCGGAGAGACGATTGGCATGGAGCGGACAAAGTTTTTCATCGACAAGCTGCGCTCTACGCTCAGCCGGGGAATAGGACTCGGGATTTTTCTGTGTTTTTTCGGAATACTGACGCTGTATTTCTCGATTGTCATCCGCTATAACGTCAAGCGCCGCCGGAAAAGGCGCGAGCTGGAGCCGATCCGACGCAGGCTCATTGAGGAACGCCGCGCAATGGCGGCGGAGAGTCTTACCGCGCCGTTTGATTATTTTACGGAGGACGGCCCCTCCGCGGAGGACGCTTCCGCGCCGCCGTATGAAGCTTGTGCCGGGGACGACTCACAGGAAAGGGCTTCACAGGAGGAAGATGAGGAAGACGAAGAGCAAGCCGAAGAGGATGAATACGGCGGCGATGACGAATATGAAGGAGGAGCTCTTGATGAGTGAGAGAGGAGAGCTTGCGGTCAGGCTTTTTGACGGCGGCTGCAATTGCGCACAGGCGGTGTTTTCCGTTTTCTCAGCCGACTATGACATTGACGCGGAGACGGCGCTGCGCCTCGGCGCGGCGTTCGGCGCGGGAGCGTATTGCGGCGAGCTTTGCGGCGCTCTCTCCGGCGCGGCGCTTGTCTGCGGCGCGAAATACGGCAACTCGTCGCCGGAGGAGCATGAGCAAAAATATTTATGCAAGGAAAAGACGGCGGAGGTCATCGACCGGTTCCGCCGCCGCTTTGACTGCATACGCTGTATGGATTTGCTCGGCGTGAATGTCAGCACGCCCGAGGGGCGCGAAATCGCCGACCGTGAGGAATTGCGCGAAAAACGCTGTGCCGGCTTTGTCGCCGGCGCTGCGGAAATTTTGGAGGAGCTGGGGTATTAAACCGCTGACGCTTCGCCGATTTTCGCAAGACGCTCGCCCACGGTGTCCAGCTCTCCCGCGCCGACCGTGAGGACGAGGTCGCCCGGGCGCGCCTCGCGCGTGATATGCCGCACGATGTCGTCAAACGACGGACAGTACACCGCGCCGGGTATTGCGGAGGCGAGGTCGCGGCTTGTCACGCCGACGGTATTGAGTTCCCTCGCGGAGTAAATCTCCGCCAAATATACCTTATCGACGCGAGACAGCTCTCGCGCAAAATCCGAAAAATGCGAATATGTGCGCGAATACGTGTGCGGCTGAAACGCGATAAGCACGCGCTTGTACGGAAGGCTTCCGGCGGCGTCGATAAGCGAGCGCAGCTCTGTCGGGTGGTGGGCATAATCGTCATAGATATCGGCGCCGTTGATTTTACCCTTGAACTCGAACCTGCGCTCCGCGCCGGAAAAACGCGACAGCGCATCCTCAACGACTTCGCCCGGAACCCCAAGCGTCCACGCCGCGGCGCACGCCGCAAGCGCGTTCAGGACATTGTGCCGTCCCGGAACGCGCAGGGAAATCCGCGCATACACACGCTCGTCGGCGAGCACGTCAAAGCGCGAGCCGCCACTCGTCACGGAAAGCCCCTCGCAAAACACGTCGCACGAGGGTGCCGTGCCGAACGAAATCGTCTCCCGCGCGATTCCCGCAATCGCGTCAAGAGTATTCTCGTCGTCGCCGTTTATTATTACCTTGCCCGTATCCGAGGTTTTCAGCGCAAACTCGCGGAACGACGCCTTGACAGCCTCCAGACTCCCGAAGAAGTCCAGATGGTCGGCGTCAACGTTTAAGATTACGGAAAGCGTCGGGAAAAACTTGTGGAATGAGTTATAATACTCGCACGACTCAAGAACTATGGTGTCCCCGCCGCCAACGCGATACCCGCTGCCTATTGCGGGCAGCGTCCCGCCGATCATAACGGTCGGATCGGCGTTTGCCGTTAAAAGTATCTGCGCTATCATGCTTGTCGTCGTCGTCTTGCCGTGGCTTCCCGCGATGCATACGGCGTTTTTATACCCCCGCATGATCAGACCCCAGGCGTCCGCCCGCTCGAACACCGGAATGCCGAGCGCGCGAGCCTCCAAAACCTCCGGATTGTCGTCCCTGGCGGCGGCGGTGCGGATAATAAACTCCGCTCCGGAAACATTTTTTCGGCTGTGACCGATGAATACGGTGATTCCATCGCGCTCCAGCGCGTCAATTGCGGCGCTTTTCTTAACGTCGCTGCCCGTGACAATCACGCCCGAGCGCGTCAGAACCTGCGCAAGGGGAGACATTGACACCCCGCCGATTCCAATGAGGTGCGCCCGCGCCCCGGTGCGAATCATGTTTTCAAGCTTAGCTTCTGTCATATATTTCTCCAATTACTATCATTACCAGATTATATTACTTTTCGCCGCGATGTGCAAGAGCGAAAAATGAGACTTTTTGCGAAAGGTGGCATTATTGCATGATTTCTCCGCCGGAATTTGCCGTGAGCGTCCTTGACACGCTCTCCGCCGCCGGATTTTCGGCGTATTTCGTCGGCGGGTGCGTGCGCGACACGATGATGAGCCGCAGGGTGAGCGATTGGGACGCCGCCGCGTCCGCCCTGCCGCACGAGGTCATGGCGCTCTTTCGGAAAACAGCGCCCACCGGGATAAGATACGGCACGGTCACGGTGTTTTGCGGCGAAAACAAGGTCGAAGTAACCTCGTTCCGGCAAGAAGCCGGGTATGACGGACGGCGTCCCGCCGCCGTGCGCTTTGGCGCGGACATCTCGCGGGATCTCTCCCGCCGGGATTTCACCGTCAACGCAATGGCAATGGGCGCGCGCGGCGGGATCATCGACCCTTTCGGCGGCATGGCGGATATAGAGCGCCGCCTTATCCGCGCCGTCGGCGCGCCGTCGGTGCGGTTTTGCGAGGATGCGCTGAGAATGCTCCGCGCGCTGAGGTTTTCGGCGCAGCTTGGCTTTGCGATTGAGCGGGAGACCCGCGCCGCGATACGTGAGTGCGCGCATCTTGCCCGCGCG
>JAITGW010000177.1 GCA_031280325.1 Oscillospiraceae bacterium | reverse complement strand
CTTGACCATATCCGCCGTCGGACGCACGTCAAATCCCCGCGGCGTTTCGAGCTTCCTCCCGCGAAATTCACCTGATACAACTCTCAATTCCCTCCATCCTCCGCTTTATTTTCTCCCGCAGGTTCGGCTTCAGTTTTCTGTAAATCCATCCGCTTTCTCACCCCCGTTTTCCGCCTTTCGAAAATATTCATACACCGCCTCGGCGGCGTTTTTGGGAAGCACGGCGCAAAGCTGCGGCACCGTCGCCGCCCTGACCGCCGCAAGCGTTCCGAAATGCTTCAGCAGCGCGGCGCGGCGGACAGCGCCTACGCCTGAAATTTGCTCCAGCTTTGATTTTCGCACGCGTTTCCCGTGCAGCGCATGATGGAATTCCACGGCAAACCGGTGCGTTTCCTCCTGAATCGTGCCGATAAGCGCAAACGCCGCGGGATTCGCCGCGATTCCAAGCTCGCGCCCGTCCGGCGTGACCAAGGCCCGCGTCCTGTGCCGGTCGTCCTTGACCATTCCGAACACCGGAACGTCAATCCCAAGGTCTGTAAGCGCGCGCCGCGCGACGGCGGCGTGCCCCTGACCTCCGTCAATGAGAAACACGTCGGGCAGCGGCACAAAGCTCTCGTCCCCGTCAAGAAAGCGTTTTGCTCGTCGAGTGATCGTCTCCTCCATGCTTTTGTAATCATCTGGGGTATCTACGGTTTTCATCTTAAAGCGTTTATAGTCCCGCTTCCGAGGTCTGCCGTTTTCAAACACCGTCATCGACGCGACTATATCATCCCCGCCTGTGTTGGAAATATCATACGCCTCCATGCGGCGCGGCGGCTCGGCAAAATCCATGGCGCGCGCAAGCCATTCTATCGTTCTGCGCGTCTTTTCCTCATACGTAACGGCGCGTTCAGCTTCCTCCCGCGCGTTTTCACACGCGTTTTCAACCAACCGGCGCTTGTCTCCGCGCCGCGGCGAAAGCAGCTCCACGCGCGTCTCCGCGCTCTCTGAGAAAAGCCGCTCCAAATCCTCCGCGTCAGGCGGCAGGAGCTGCAGCAAAATCGTCTTCGGATACGCGTCCCGGCGCGCGTAATACAGGCGAAGAACGGCGCTTATCGCCTCTCCATCCTCCTCCAGCGGCGTCTCGAACAGCTCATAATCCTTGCCGAGAAGCCGTCCGCCGATATAGTGCAGCGCGACAAAGCAACTCTTCGCGCTGCCGCGGTAAAACCCTATCGCATCAAGATCCGCATTGGACGCCGCAACGACAAACTGCCGCTTTGTAAGCTCCGTCACGGCGCGCATCTCATCGCGCACCTTGACGGCGGCCTCAAATTTCATCTCCTTCGCAAGCCCCGTCATCTCCTCTGTCAGCACGGAGAGGAGCGCGTCCGCCTTGCCGTCAAAAATTTTCAGCGCGGACGATATTTGCTCGCGGTAATCTTCGGCGCTTACCCCCGCCTGGCACCAACCGCGGCAAAAGCCCATGTGGTGATTGAGGCACGGACGCTCCTTGCCGACATCGCGCGGAAATTTGCGCGTGCAATCCGGCAGCCCAAGCGCCCGCGACACCGCGCGTATCGCGGAAAACGCCGCGCCGCGGGACGCATACGGTCCGAGATATTTCGCGCCGTCGTTTTGCTTTTTCCCAACGACACGGAACGTCGGATACTCGCTGCGCGTGTCCACGCGGATATACGGATGCCCCTTGTCGTCGCGCAGATCGATGTTATACTTCGGCAGGTGATGCTTGATGAGCATATTTTCAAGCACCAGCGCCTCAAACTCACTGCCCGCAACGATCGTGTCAAACGTGAATATTTTTGACACCATAAGCTCTGTTTTCGCGTTATGCGCCCCGTGAAAATAACTCGACACGCGGTTTTTAAGCGCAACCGCCTTTCCGACGTAAATCACGTCGCCAAGCTTGTCCATCATGATATACACGCCGGGGCGCAGCGGCAGTGACAACGCCTTTTCTCGCAGCTCGTCGTGTGTCATTTCTTTTGCGTCACCCTCTCAAATCCGCACAAAACTCATTCCGCGGCAGTCATATAATTCGCCGCGGAGTTTCCCATCAGGCGCTTTGTGCCCGCCGTTTCAAACTCGACTTCAAGCAGCGTGTCTCCCCCGGTAGGTTTTGCTGACACAATCACCCCGGCGCCGAACGCCTTGTGCAGGACGCGCTGACCCGCCGTAAACGCGGATTTCACCGCCGGCGCCGCGCTTAACCCGGACCGCTTCGGCTCCTCTCTCCGCAGAGCCGCATAATGGCTGCGCCCTGCGGGTTTTTCGCGGGCAAAGCCCCGCGTGCTGTCGTCAGAGAACCATTGCGAGTCTGAAAACGCGTCAAACCTCGGCTTGTCCTCGGGCAAGTCAACATTGCCCTCTCCTATTTCCCTGATAAATCGCGACACATCGTGCGCCTCAGTCCGCCCAAACAGCATACGCCGCCGCGCCTTTACGAAAAACAGCCGCCGCTTCGCGCGCGTCATCGCGACATAGCACAGCCGCCGCTCCTCCTCCATCTCCTCCTGCTCGCCAATCGCGCGCAGTCCCGGAAAAATGCCATCCTCAGCACCGACGATGAACACCGTGTCAAATTCCAGCCCCTTGGCGGAGTGTATCGTCATCATCGCAACGCAGTCAGCTCCCTCATCCTGTCTGTCAAGGTCGGTATACAGCGCTATTTCACCCAGAAAATCCGCCAGCGTTCCATCCGGCGTGTCGGATGCAAAATTCACGACGTTTGTCCTAAATTCGCGTATGTTCTCGATCCGCGTCAGATTTTCGTCCGTCTTTTTCGCCTCCAGCGCGCGCACCAGACCGGACGCCTCGATGAGCGTATCGTAAAAATCGTCCAGACCGAGCGTCCGCGCCGTTTCGCTCAGATATTCAATCATCCTCACAAAGGCGCTAAGCTTTCCCTCCGCCTTGGAAAGCTCCGGATATAGCGCGCAGTCGCGTATCAGGTCGTAGAGTGCGATTCCTCGCTCCGCGGCAAGCCGCGTCACAAGCTCGATCGTCGTATTCCCGATCCCGCGCGCCGGCGTATTGATAATGCGCAGCAGGTGCGCCTCGTCACGCGGATTGTTGACGGCGCAGAAATACGCCACCAAGTCCTTGATCTCAGCCCGCTCGAAAAATCCCGTGCCCCCGTATACGCGATACGGAATGTTGTTGCGCTTGAATTCGTACTCAAAGCTGTTCGACTGCGCGTTCATGCGGTAAAGCACGGCGTTCGCGCTCCATGGCTTGCCTCCGGTGACATTGTCGATTATTGTTTCGGCGACGAAGCGCGCCTCATCCCGCTCATCCTCCGCAACGAAAAGACGCGGCAGCTCGCCGCCCTCCCTCGCCGTCCAGAGGGTTTTGCCGTGGCGGGTCTTGTTGTGACCGATAACATCGTTGGCGGCGGAGAGAATCGCGTTTGTAGAGCGGTAATTCTGTTCAAGCCGTATTACCTCGGCTCCGGGATAGTGGCGCTCGAAGCTTAAAATATTCTCAATCGTCGCTCCGCGGAATTTATAAATGCTTTGGTCGTCGTCTCCAACGACGCAGATGTTGCACCGCTTTCCGCAAAGCAGGCGCGCAAAGTTGTATTGCAGCGTGTTCGTGTCCTGGTACTCGTCGATCAGGAGGTATTTGAATCGGTTCTGATAATATTCCCTCACCTGCTCGTTTTCAGACAAAAGGCGCACCGTCATCAGTATCAGATCGTCAAAATCCAGCGCGTTTGACGCGCGCATACGCTTCTCATATTCCGTGTAAACGGCGGCAATTATTCTGCGGCGCACATCAATACGCCGCTCCGCATCGGCCGAGTATTCAGCGGCGCTCATCCCCTCGTCTTTCGCGCGGCTTATGTAATTAAGGACGGTTTTCGGCGCGAGATCCTTGTCGTCATAGCCCTGCTCGTTTATTATCCTCTTGAGAATTGCGATCGAGTCCGCATTGTCATAAATGGCAAAGGACCTGTCATATCCGAGCTTGTCAATATCCCGGCGCAAAATGCGCACGCACGCGGAGTGAAAGGTCATCGCCCAAATGTCCCGCGCGCCGGGTCCAAGCATATCCTCAAGCCGGGTTTTAAGCTCCCCGGCCGCCTTGTTTGTGAAAGTTATGGTGACTATCCGCCACGGCTCCGCCGGCTCCGCCGCGCACATGAGGCGCGCCGGATTGCGCAGCTCCTCCGCGCCCGTCCGCGCGTATTCTTCCAGTATCTCAAGCTCCTCCTCCCCGGCCCATTCGGGAACGGAATCGCTGTCCGACGCGCAGCCATAGCGCAAGAGGTTTGCGATGCGGTTTATCAGCACCGTCGTCTTGCCGCTGCCCGCCCCGGCGAGGATGAGCAGCGGACCGTTCGTTTTCAAAACCGCGTCCCGCTGCCGCTCGTTAAGGTGTGAAAAATCGCGGGCGATCGCGGTCCTGCGCGCGCTTATGAATCGGTCGTTGAATTCTTGTGGGGTCATACGCTCCTCCATCGCGGCTCTCTGTCGCCGCAGGATGTATTGTAGCACAAATTTTTCTCTCTGTACATACCGCGCGGTCAAAAAAAAGCGGCGGTCTTTCGACCGCCAAAATGATCAGAGGATAAAAAATGAAAAAGGAAAAGAAAAAGAAGAAAACTGCAACCCTGCATCCTACTGTGATTATAATACGCCGTAAATGTTACAAATTCCAGAGTGAATATGTTACACAAATATTAAGTTTTCGTATTTATTTTTGAATATTTACCGGGAGCTCACGCGCGGTTAACGCCCGGTTCGCATTTCAATCGAAATCAAAGCCATACCATCCGCATTCCCAATCTGTTTCCGATACCGCCATGGCAAATTTATCAATCGTATCCGCATTGTCTCCCGGCGCGTTTATAATGAATTCACATTCTGTATATTCATTCGCGATCGACGCCAGAAAGGCGCCGCGCGCGGCAGGTGCGCACAGTAGCTCTGTAATGTATGCGGCGCCATCGCGCCGCTCAACCGCGGCGGCGCCGATATTCGGAAGCGCGTAAAGACCGCCGCGTCCCATTTGGAAGCGCAGCGCCCGCTCGTCAAAATCGATATGCGCCGTTCCTCTCAAACGCGCTTCCCGCTCCGCGCGATACCGCTCCGGCGACTCCGAAATCAGACGGGACTCAGATCTTGGAAGTTCGTCTCGCGATACATTCCATTTCTTGCGGGAAAACATCGCGCGATAGCCTCCGAAACGCTCGTAAAATTCAAAAAGCTCCGGCTCTGCCGGGCGCAGAACGACCGCCCCGAAGCCGTTATCCCGTCCGCGCCGGACACACTCTCTTGACAGGCGCGCGCCAAGCCCAAGTCCGCGATATTCCGGAAAAACCGCCAGCGCGTATACCATCGCGCACTTTTCGCGCGACGCATTCTGCAAAACCATATCGCCGACGGGCAAAAGATAGGCTGCCCCGGCAATCGCGGAGCCATGCTCAAGCGCGACTATGTCAGCGCGTTCATGCGCGGTATCCGTGCGCCGGAGCCATGCGTCCGCAAACGCGCGCCAGCCTTGCTCATCCGCGCCGAACACTGTCATAAACAGGCGCGAAAGCTCCGCCCCGTCCTCCGCGCGGCATTTTCGTATGCGCGGCTCAGTCATATGTCCGCTCGCAAACGCGGCGGATCTCCGCCTCGATGTTCTTCAAATCCGCAAATGTCTCCGGGCGCTTCCCGGGGTCGCGCAAAAGCGCCGCCGGGTGATAAATCGAGGTCATAACAACTCCGTCCCGCTCTGTCAGTTTGCCGTGGTCGCGCGTGATTTTATAGTCCCCCCCGAGAATTACGCCGCCGGCGATTCGCCCGAGACATATGATAATTTTCGGACGCAAAAGCCGGAACTGCGCCCGCAGCCAGTCGATACACGCGTCCTGCTCCATGTTCAGCGGGTCGCGGTTGTTCGGCGGGCGGCACTTCACGATGTTGCAGATGTATACGTTTTTGCCACGCGACAACCCGATTATCGCAAGCATATCATCAAGAAGCTTTCCCGCGCGTCCCACGAACGGCTCTCCCTGCCTGTCCTCGTTTTCTCCGGGACCCTCTCCGACAAGCATTACCTCGGCGCTCCGGCTGCCCGCGCCGAAAACCACGTTCGTCCGTGTGTCAGAAAGTGAGCACTTATGGCAGGCGCTGCACTGATTCTCGAGCTCTTCCCACGTCATGTCTTATCCTCCGATCGACGCCTTCACCGCGTCGAGAATATTTTTCGCGTAAACTATCTCCATCCCCTCCGGCACAGATATTTTTCCGCGCGCGCCTGACGGAATGATACATTTTTTGAAGCCCAGCCGGGCGGCCTCCGCGACACGCAGGTCAGTCTGTGACACGGCGCGCAGTTCTCCCGTAAGCCCAACCTCGCCGATTGCGGCGACGTTATCAGCGATCGGCTTGTCCCGATAGCACGACGCCGCCGCGAGAATTATCGCAAGATCCGCGCCGGGCTCGTCAAGGCTCATGCCGCCGACGACGTTGAGATAAACGTCAAACCCGCCGACACGCATTCCCCCGCGCTTTTCAAGCACCGCAAGCAGCATGAGGCTCCTGTTATATTCAAGCCCCGTCGCGTTGCGGCGCGGAGCCGCCAGCGTGCTCTGTGCCACAAGCGCCTGAATCTCCGCGAGAATCGGGCGCGTTCCCTCAAGCACACATGTGACGCACGCGCCGGGGATGTTCACCGGTCGTCCGGCGAGCATCTGCTCCGACGGATTTTTGACTTCACTGAGCCCCGCGTCAGTCATCTCGAACACGCCGATCTCATTGGTCGATCCGAAGCGATTCTTCTTCGCGCGCAAAACGCGGAACGCGGTCTGCCGCTCTCCCTCAAACTGCAGCACGCAGTCCACCATATGCTCCAATACAATCGGCCCCGCGATCGCGCCCTCCTTGTTCACGTGGCTGATAAGAAACACCGTCGTGCCGGTGTTTTTGCACATACGCAAAAGCGCCATGGCGCAGTCCTTCACCTGCGTAACGCTGCCCGGCGCCGAGGGGAGTTCCGGATTATAGAGCGTCTGTACGGAGTCGATTATGCACACGTCCGGCGCGGCGTCCGTAATGGACTCTACAATATCGCCGATGTCCGTTTCCGCAAGCAGCCAAACGTTACCCGCGCT
>JAITGW010000174.1 GCA_031280325.1 Oscillospiraceae bacterium | reverse complement strand
AAATCCGATCAGCGAAATAGTTGACACCGCAATGGCTCGCATACGCGAGATGGCGGACGCGAACACCGTCGTCGGTCAGCCTGTCACAACGCCGGATGGGCTTACGCTCATTCCCGTGTCGAAAATCAGCCTTGGCTTCGGCTCCGGAGGCGGTGACTTCAAAAAATCCGACCCAGCAAAGGGCGCGTTCGCCGGAGGCGTCGGCGCGGGAATCAATCTCGTTCCCGTGGCGTTTATCGTCGTGCGGGGTGAGAGCGTGCGTATGCTTCCGGTCGCGCCTCCTGCGGCGACGACAGTTGACAGGCTTATCGAAATGGCGCCGGATGTGATCGACAGGGTCGAGGAATTCGTCAGAAACAGGCAAAAAGACAAAGAGGACGGCGAGTAAAGCGCGTTTTGCCCGCGCACACGCTCGGCGCGGCGAGGGGCGTGTGAATAATTATACGTATGCGTTCAAATAATAGGCACGATTAAGATTTAAGGCGGTGCTTGTTTTTGAAACGGATTATTCCGGTTTTTATTTGCATGTTTTTACTCGCGTCAACACTGACGGAGACTTTTTCGCGCGCCGCGGGGGACGCTCCGCCGGACATATCGGCGAAATCCGCGATTGTACTGCACGCGGACACGGGGCGCGCATTGTATGAAAAGAACGCCGGCGCCAGGATGCTAATCGCGAGCACGACAAAAATTCTTACGGCGCTTGTGGTTTTGGAAAGCACGCTGCCGGACGTTGCCGTGACGATAAAACCCGAGTGGACAGGGGCGGATGGTTCGTCAATGTACCTTAAGGCCGGGGAAAAGCTTACGGTGCGCGACCTGCTGTACGGACTCATGCTCTCATCCGGAAACGATGCCGCGGTGGCGCTCGCGTGCAGCGTTGCCGGGGATGTTTCGGCGTTTGCGGATTTGATGAACAAAAAGGCGCAAGAGCTCGGCTGCCAAAATTCGCATTTTGAAAACCCGAGCGGGCTTGACGGTGAGAATCATTATTCCTGCGCGCGGGATCTTGCGCTTATTGCCGCCGCCGCGATGAAAATCGATACGTTTGCTGAGATTGCGTCCACAAAATATGTCACGGCGGCGGGTCGCAGCATGAAGAACCACAACCGTCTGCTGTGGGAATATGAGGGAATGCTCGGCGGCAAGACCGGCTATACGAAAAGTGCGGGGCGGACGCTCGTCACGTGCGCCGAGCGCGATGAGCTGAGGCTCATCTGCGTCACGCTCTCTGACCCGAACGACTGGAGAGATCAATCAAGACTCTATGATTGGGCTTTTTCGGCGTATTCCGTAATTGGAATTACAGAGAATGCGCAAAGGTTGTACGCTGAGGTAATCTCCGGGACGAAAAAGCGAGTGCTCCTTATGGCGGAGGGAGCGCGGGAGATTCTTGTGCGGGACGGAGACGCAGTCGATATTATTCCGGAGACGCCAAGGTTCGTATACGCGCCTGTCGTGCGCGGCGGGCTTGCCGGAACGGTTGCGGTGCTTATTAACGGAGAGCTAGCGGGACGGTATACGCTTAAATACGCTGAGACGGTGCGGCTTGACCCCGGCGTTCCGCTCACGGAAAGAGAGAAGCTTAAACGCGCGTGGCGCATGGTGAATAAATACGCGCCGCCGCTTCCGCTGAGGTAGGTGTTTATGAAAGAACGGCTTCAAAAGATTTTGGCGGAGCGCGGCGTTTGTTCCCGCCGCGCGTGTGAACGGCTCATTTCCGACGGGCGTGTCGCCGTGAACGGAGCCGTCGCCTTTCTCGGAGACAGCGCGGACGCAGAGAAAGATGAGATTACGCTTGACGGACG
This sequence comes from Oscillospiraceae bacterium, assembly GCA_031280325.1. Lineage (GTDB taxonomy): Bacteria > Bacillota > Clostridia > Oscillospirales > Oscillospiraceae > JAIRRO01. Next base: position 3,874 of record JAITGW010000174.1, on the reverse strand, counting down.
AAAAATTCCCGCGCCGCCCGGACGGGTGTACATACTTCTAAACAAGCCGCGGGGGTATATCAGCGCGGCAATCGATGTGCGAGGGCGCAAAACCGTGACGGAGCTTGCCGCGGACTGCGGCGCGCGTGTTTTTCCGGTGGGGCGGCTGGACATGGATTCAGAGGGTTTGCTCATTCTGACAAACGACGGAGAGCTTGCGAATATGCTTGCGCACCCCTCCCACGGCGTGGAAAAGGAATATCTCGTGAGCGTTCGCGGCGACGTTTCCGCCTCGCTGCCGGCGCTGCGCGCGCCGATAACGCTTGACGACGGACATACAGTTACGGCAAAGAGCGTCACGGATTGCGGCGGCGGCGTTTTGCGTGTGATTATCGGTGAGGGGCGCAACCGTCAGGTGCGAAAAATGTGCGCCGAGTCAGGACTTGAGGTTGTGCGCCTTGTAAGAGTGCGCGAGGGCGCGCTGCGCCTTGGCGATCTGCCGGAGGGGGCGTGGCGTTATCTTACACCGGGCGAGCTTGCCGCGCTTAAAGAGAGAAAAACGGATGGGGCATAGGCGCGCCGCATAAATATTCCTTGCACATTCGCGCAAAAGCGTGTATTATATCATATCCGCGCGGACGGCAACGCCGGGTGCGGTGACGCGACGCTGCGAAATTCCGGCTCTCGCCGCTGCGGCGAGGAATCGCGGTCATTATATTTATGGAAGTGAGCAATGGAACAGGACATTTTATCGGTTGTATCCGCCGGAGAATGCGGCTTTTCAAAAAGTCAGAGGGCGATCGCAAAATTTTTGCTTGAGAGCTATTCTACGGCGGCGTTCATGACCGCGGGCAAGCTTGCGTGCGCCGCCGGGGTGAGCGAATCCACCGTCGTGCGCTTTGCGCAGGAGCTTGGATATGGCAGCTATCCGGAGATGCGCAAGGCGCTGGCGGACGTTGTGCGCGGACGGCTTACCGCGGTTCAGCGCATACGCGCGGCGCAGGGACTTATTGAGAGCGGGGACATTCTCACTCATGTACTCTCGTCGGATATTGAGCAGATACGCCTCACGATGGAATCTGTTGACCGTGACGAGTTCGAGCGGGCGGTGTCGGCAATCGTATCGGCGAAAAACATCTATATTTTCGGGCTGCGCTCCGCGTCGGCGATTTCACACTTTATGGGGTATTACTTCAACCTGCTGCTTGCTAATGTCCGCGTGGTAAGCGAATCCTCACCGCTTGAGGTTTTCGAGCAGATTGTACACATGGGCGAGGGGGATCTGCTTCTCGCGCTCAGCTTTCCGCGATATTCGACGCGCACGCTGCGCGCAATGCGATATGCCAGAGAGTGGGGCGCGACCGTCGTCGGCATCACTGACAGCCCGTCGTCGCCCGTGGCGAAATCATCCGATATTGTCCTCCGCGCGCGGAGCGACATGGTCTCGTTTTTGGATACGCTTGTCGCCCCGCTCAGTCTTATGAACGCGCTTATCGTCGCGGTAAGCGAGAGGAGCGGCGCGGACATTTACTCGAACTTTGAGAGGCTTGAGCGCCTGTGGGACGAATTTGAGGTTTACAAAAAGACCGATGAGTGACGCTGTTGTTATCGGCGGCGGCGCGGCGGGAGCGGTTGCCGCAATCACGGCGGCGCGGCGGGGGATATCCGTGACGCTGATTGAGCGCAACGACAGGATTGGGCGCAAGCTGCGCATTACGGGCAAGGGGCGCTGCAATGTCACAAACGCCTGCTCTGCGCGGGAAGCGCTTGAAAACGTTACCGCAGGAGCAAAATTCCTGCAAAGCTCGTTTTACGCTTTTCCTCCGGAGCGAGTGATGGAGTTTTTTGAGGGAATCGGCGTGCCGCTGAAAACAGAGCGGGCAGGACGCGTGTTTCCTCAGTCTGATGACGCAAACGATGTTGCAAACGCACTTGCGAGGGAGATAAGGCGCGCCGGCGTTATACTGAAAACCGGGCGCGCCGGCGCGATAGAGGTTTCGGACGGCTCCGTTACGGGCGTGCGCGCCGGAGGAGAGCTGATACCCTGCCGCGCCGCGATAGTTTGTACGGGCGGCGCGTCATATCCGCTTACCGGCTCAAGCGGCGACGGGTATGACCTTGCGCGCGCCTGCGGTCACACGGTGATACAGCCCTCACCGTCGCTCGTCCCGCTGGAAGCTTATGATTCCTGCTGCGCCGCGATGACGGGATTATCGCTCAGAAACATACGCCTTGATGTGACCGACGGAGGGAAAAAGCCGATATTTTCAGACTTCGGCGAAATGCTGTTCACCCATTTCGGCATATCGGGTCCGCTTGTGCTGTCGGCAAGCGCGCACATGCGCGAATTCGGGAAGAAGCGATATGCCGCGCGCATAGATCTTAAGCCCGCGCTGACTTCGGACGAGCTTGACAAGCGCATACTGCGTGACTTCGCACAGATCCCGAACCGCGATTTTCGAAACGCGCTCGACAAGCTTCTGCCGCGCCTTATGATTCCCGTGATTATTGAGCGTTCCGGGATCGCGCCGGGGGAAAAGGTCAACTCTGTGACTCGCGCCGAGCGTGAGAAGCTTGTCGGTCTGCTGAAAAGCTTTGAGATACAAATCAGCGGCGCGCGCCCGATCGCCGAAGCAATTATTACCTCCGGAGGAGTCAATACCGGCGAGTTGGTTCCGGCGACGCTGGAATCAAAGCTGGTGAAAAATCTCCATTTTGCGGGCGAGGTAATCAACGCCGACGCGTATACGGGAGGCTTCAACCTGCAAATCGCGTGGGCGACGGGATACGCCGCGGGACGGCACGCGCTGGAAGAGTAAAACACAAGGAGAACAGAACTTGGAAGCAAACAGCATCGCAATCGACGGGCCCAGCGGGGCGGGGAAGAGTACGCTTGCAAAAATGCTTGCGCGCCACCTTGGGATTATCTATGTTGACACGGGCGCGCTTTACCGCACGGTGGGGCTGCGCGCTCTGGAGCGCGGCGCGGACGCGAAGGACGCGGCGCAGGTCACGGCGCTGCTTGAGGAGATAAGCATCGAAATGCGTCATGACGCGTACGGGGGTCAGCGCGTAATATTAAACGGGGAGGATGTTACGGACAAAATCCGCTCGCCAACGGCGAGCGTTTACGCCTCTGACGTTTCCGCGCATCCCGCAGTGAGGAGCTTTTTGCTTGACATGCAGCGTTCTATGGCGAAGAAGTACGATGTCGTAATGGATGGACGAGATATCGGCACTGTAATTATGCCGGACGCCGGCGTCAAGCTGTTTCTGACCGCCTCACCGGAGGTGCGGGCACAGAGGCGCTTTGCGGAGCTGTGCGAAAGAGGCGTTGAGACGACCTATGAAAGCGTCCTGCGCGACATAAACTACAGGGACGACAATGACCGCGCGCGCGCGTCCGCGCCGCTGCGCAAGCCGGAAGGCGCGATCGAGGTAGACACGTCGGAGATCGGTCTTGAGGCAAGCTTTGAGCAGCTGCGCGATATTATTTCCGAAAGGTTAAAGGTAAAAAATGACCGGACATGAAAAATTCTACAGATTTTGGCGGCCGATTATAACGGTGTTTACGAACATTTTTCTGCGCCTTAAAATCTCCGGGCGGGAAAATATTCCTTCCGGCGCGGCAGTTGTCGTCGCGAACCACTCGAGTAATTTTGACGCGCTTGTTATGATCACAGCGCTTGGGAAAGCGGGCGCTGTGCGCATTCTTGCAAAGGCAGAGCTTTATAAAATACCGATCGTCGGACCGTTTCTGCGCGCCATCGGGACAATCCGCGTTGACCGTTCTGTCAGCGACATAAACGCCGTGAAGGAGTCGCTGGCATATCTGAAAGCAGGAGGGAAAATCGGAATTTTCCCGGAGGGCAGGCGAGTTTCATCGGATGAAGCC
>JAITGW010000099.1 GCA_031280325.1 Oscillospiraceae bacterium | reverse complement strand
GCTCCGCCGTATGCCTCGCATATCGCCTGATGACCCAGACACACGCCGAGAATCGGAATTTCCGGCGCAAAACGGAGAATCACCTCCTCGCAAAGCCCCGCGCCGCGCGGTCTGCCCGGTCCCGGAGAGATAATTATGCGCTCCGGCTTCCATGCCGCAAGCTCACCTATCGTGAAGCCGTCGTTTCGCACAATTTTTATTTCCGGACAAATGCTCCCCGCGAGCTGGTGAAGATTATATGAAAAGCTGTCATAGTTGTCGATTAGCAGAATCATTTGACGCCTCCCGCTTTCTCAAGCGCAAGCCGCACCGCGGCAAGCTTGCTTGCGCACTCTTCAAACTCCCTCTCCGGCACGCTGTCATTTACGATTCCCGCGCCGGAGCGTATAAATACGCGCCCGTTTTTCTTGAACGCGATGCGTATCGCGATACACGTATCCATGTCTCCGTTAAAACAGAGATAGCCGATCGCCCCGCCGTAAATGCCGCGCCCATGCCCCTCAAGCTCGCCGATTATTTCACACGCCCGGTATTTCGGCGCGCCTGAAAGCGTTCCCGCCGGCAAAAGCGCATTGATTGCGTCAATGCCGCCCTTGCCATCCGCAATTTTTCCCGTCACCGTCGAGCCGATGTGCATAACATGGGAAAACCGCTCAACCGAAAGATATTTCTCGACCTTTACCGTGCCAAAGCTTGAGATCTTTCCAATATCGTTGCGCCCCAGATCCACAAGCATGTTGTGCTCCGCAAGCTCTTTCGGATCGGCAAGCAGCTCAGCTTCCAGCGCGGCATCCTCCTCCGGCGTTTTTCCGCGCGGACGCGTTCCCGCCAGCGGAAACGTCGTCACAACGCCGCGGCGCAGTTTTACAAGCGTTTCCGGCGCGGCTCCAGCGATTTCAATATCGTCGCTTGAGAAATAGAACATATACGGCGACGGGTTGCTCTCCCGCAGTATCTCATATGTGCCGAACAGCGACCCTTGCGCGTCCGCGTCGTAACGGTTCGACAGCACTACCTGAAATATATCCCCCTCCCGGATATACTCCTTTGCGCGGCTTACCATTCCGCAAAAGCGCGGCTTGTCAAACATCGGGCGAAAACCGCTTGTCAGGCAAAGCTTCGTCGGCGTTACCGGTTCCCCCTCGGTGATCAGTCTCGCAAGCTCCTCAAGCGCGGATGCCCCGTCTGCATAATTTTCATCAAGCGCGCCGGTTTTGATGTTCACTATAAGAATAATCGCGTTCTCCGCCCTGTCGAATGCGATCACCTTGTCAAACAGCATGAGGTCAACGTCCTTAAAGCTCTCGTCGCCGTCATTTGCAAGCCTCAGCTTAGGCTCGGAATATCGGATGTACTCATAGGAAAAATACCCGACCAGCCCGCCCGTGAACGGCGGCAGCTCCGGAACGCGCGGTCCCCGATTGTCCGCGATTACGCCGCGGATATACTCGCCGGGATTTTCGGTGTGCAGTTCAATATCCGACCCGTTTTTAACGCGCAGGATCCCGCGGTCGCACGTTATTTCAAGCTTTGGGTTAAAGCCCAGAAATGTGTACCGCCCGCTCTCCCCGCACGCTGACGCGCTCTCAAGGATAAAGCAGTGGCGCGACCGCCCCCTGAGAATCCTGAACACGTGCGTCGGCGTAAGCTCTCCCGCCGGGATAACGTCGTGCATCGGAAAGGTTTTATACCCTGCCGAAAGCTTTTTGACTTGCTCCGGTGTGATTTTTGCCATAGCCTCCTCCTTTTTGGGGAACGAAAAACCGCCCCCGATAGTCATAAAACTATCAAGGACGGATAATATATCCGCGGTGCCACCTTGATTCGGAAACCCAAAGCAGTTTCCGCACTCAGCGAAGCGCAATCACGCCTCCGGTCACTGACGCAGACCAATCGCGTCGCGGGATACTTGGCTTAAAGCCGTTCACCGCGCCCTCAGCGGACCATTGTAACAAGCCGACCGCCGCCGGTTTCCACCCTCCCGGCTCTCTGTGGGCACGTACCTGTTTTTACTCCCGCCTCATCGGTTTTGATCAGAATAGCACTTCGCAATGAGTTTGTCAAGAGTTTTATTGCGCGTTATGCGGAAAAATCCGCCGCCGCGAGCAGACGCGGCGCGACAGGCGCCGCCCTCAGCCGATCAAGCTTAGAATCTGCCGTTCCGCCGCGAGCGCATCGGCACGTCCGCGCGTCTCGCGCATTACCGCGCCGACGATCGCCTTCAGCGCCTTTTCCTTCCCCGCCTTAAAGTCAGAAACGGACTTCGAGTTCTCCGCGACAGCTTTCTCACACAGCGCGCGCAGGGCATCTTCGCTTATTCCGGCGGTATCCTCCTCCGTAACAAAGTCGGCGGCTCGCCCGGCGCCCTCAGCCATTTGCGCATAAACGCGTTTTGCGGTGTTTTTATTGATTTTTCCGCTCTCGCTCATGCGCAGCAGCTCGTTTAGGGCTTCCGCCGTGACGGAGGGATTCCAATGCTCGCGATCCGCCTCTGTAGTTATATGCGCAAACATATTCGTCACGATGAACCCGGCCGCGCTTTTCGGCGTTATGCCATCGCCCGCTCGCTCGAAATACTCCGAAACGGCTCGGTATTTTGTCAAAAGCTTTGCGTCAGCCTCCGCAATGCCAAGCTCGTTAATATAACGGCGATATTTCGCGTCCGGAAGCTCCGGAAGCTCGGCGCGAATCTCTTCTATCTCCGCCTCCGTGATCCGCACCGTTATAATATCAGGCTCAGGAAAATATCGGTAGTCGTCAGCGTTTTCCTTGTCGCGCAGGGGCGATGTCTCGCCCGTGTCCGCGTCAAAGCCGCGCGTTTCCTGTACGACGGCGCCTCCCGCGTCGAGAAGCTCCGCCTGACGGTCATATTCATACTCAATCGCCGCTCTGACCGCCGAAAACGAGTTGAGGTTTTTCGTCTCACTGCGAACGCCGAACTCCGTCTCTCCCGGGCGTCGCAGCGAAAGATTCACGTCACAGCGCATTGATCCCTCCTGCATGCGGCAGTCTGACACTCCGATCGCGCGCAGCGTGTTCTGCAAATGCTCCATATACTCCAAAACCTCATCCGCGCTATGGAAATCAGGCTCTGTGACGATCTCAATCAGCGGCACGCCGCCGCGGTTATAGTCCATGCGCAGCTCCGCGCCCGCGTGGACAAGCTTTCCCGCGTCCTCTTCGATGTGTATGCGCGTGATGCCGATTGTACGTCCGCAGGACAGCGTCACGCCGCCGCCGAGACAAAGCGGCTTGTCATATTGCGAAATCTGATACGCTTTCGGCAAATCAGGATATACATAGTGCTTGCGGCTCATAACGCTGTGCTCCTGTACCTCGCACCCGAGCGCAAGCCCCGCCGCCGCGGCATAGCGCACGACCCGGGCGTTCAGCACCGGAAGACTCCCCGGCATACCGGTGCAGACAGGGCAGCAGTGCGTGTTCGGCTCCCCGCCGAATACCGTCGTGCAGGCACAGAATATTTTGGACGCGGTTGACAGCTCGACATGCGTCTCAAGTCCGACTATCATCTCATATTTCACAGCGCCACTCCTCCCTTTGCCGGAAGAATAAAGCTCCCCGCGGTCTCCCGCTCGAACGCATATCCCGCGTTCAATATCGCGGCCTCGCCGAATCCGCGCCCGATCAGCTGCGCACCGATCGGAAGTCCGGCATCGTCGAACCCGCACGGAACAGACAGGGCGGGAACGCCGGCAATATTTATCGTGACCGTGCATATATCCGTTTGATACGTCTCAACCGCGGACATATCGGCACCAAGGCGAAGCGCCGCAGTCGGCGCGGTCGGCGTAAGCAGCATGTCAACCTCCGACAACAGTTTGTTCATATCATTCACAATCGCGCGCCGCAAAAGCTGCGCCTTATTGTAAAACGCGTCGTAATACCCCGCCGAAAGAACGTATGTCCCAAGCAAAATCCGCCGCCTAACCTCGCGGCCGAAGCCTTCGCTGCGCGTTTTGCGTATAAAATCCTCAAGTCCGTCAAAGGCCGCAGTCCTGTGACCAAAGCGCAGTCCGTCAAATCGCGCAAGATTGCTTGAAGCCTCCGCGCAGGCGAGGATATAATACGCCGGCAGCGCGTGGCGCAGCATCGGAAAATCAACCTCTACAAGCTGCGCGCCCATGGATTCAAGCGTTTTGCCGGCGTTGCGGACGGCGCTTGCTATCTCCGGCGGCAGATTCTCAAAAAACTCGCGCACAATGCCGACTTTCATCCCGGCGACGCTTCCCGTGAGCTTATCCAACACGGTCTCCGAACTCCTTGAGGTCATATCCCGCGCGTCGCAGCCCGTTATCGCGTCGAATACCATCGCGGCGTCCGATACTGACGCCGTGATCGGACCGA
>JAITGW010000156.1 GCA_031280325.1 Oscillospiraceae bacterium | reverse complement strand
CGGGCTGATAGTACAGGCTTAAATACAGCACGAAGCCTATAATATCCGCGCTTGTCATATGCCCGCGAACGGCAAGCCAACCGCCCACCGCTATGACGATGATGGTTCCGAGAGAGGTTAAGAACTCAATCAGCGGGTAGAAAACTCCGCTGTTGCGGCTCCAGCTGATATTTGCGCGCGTATAGTCACGGCAGAGCCCCGCGATTTTCTCGTGCTCGTGCGTCTCCTTTGAAAACGCCTGGATCTCCTTGATTCCCGAAATATTATCCTGAAGCGCTCCGTTAATTTCTCCCAAAATACTGAACGCGCGCGCGTTCACCGGCTCCTGCTTCTTCATGAACACCACACTTGATATTACGATGATCGGAATCGGAATCAGCGTCAGTGCGGCGAGCAGCGGGTTAATCATAAACAGCGCGACCGTCACAAGAATCACAATAAGCACGTTCGACATCATGTCGGGCAGAATGTGCGCCACAAGAAGCTCCATCTGGCGCGCGTCGTTGACCGCGCGGCTCATAAGCTCGCCCGTCTGACGGTCGTGATAAAAGCGCATGGAGAGCTTTTGCAGCTTGTCATACACCTGCGTGGTCAGCCACGGGACAAAATGCCACGCGCAGTAGTGACCGAGGCAGGCGCTCCCCCCTTTGAAGACCGCGCGGATAAGATACGCCCCGGCAAGCGCGACGGAAAGGCTCGCCACCACGTCCATCCGCGCGCCAGCCGCTGAATTAAGCGCGGCGGTGAGCCGCGATATTACAAACGGCGTCGCCATGGTAAGCGCCGACGAGAACAGTACAAGTGCAAACGAGACGATGATAAGCCCCAGGTATTTACGCGCCATTTTGATCATGCGAAGCAGTGCGTGCATATATGTCAACTCCTTGTATCGGCGTTCGGATATTCAATCACGGACCGGCATGGGTACAGCCGTCAAAATAGTAATCCTCATAGAAGCCGTCATAATGCTCCAGCGGCGGCGCAGGCAAATTTTCTCTGTTAAGCAGCCACAAATTACCTTCCGTATCTTCCAGTATGGCTCGGGTCAATTCCAGGTTCATTTTTATCGGGCGAACGCGCGTCCCGGCCGCAAGGGTATCACTTGCGTATTCATTTCCGTCTATCCGCTTCAACAGCATATCCGTTCGCACGGTGTACACGAAGCCATCCGGGTCGGTAAAACGTGAGATTTCACTGTAATCTACCCAATCATAGCTCTCGTTTAACTCCGAAATAAATCCGCCGGTCTGCTTTTCCACGTAAAAATAGCCGTCCTCCGGATAAATAATATTGAAATTTTCATCCAATCCAACCTTGCCGTACAGGTGTTGATTCCCAAGAAAATAATATATATTCCCCCAGACCGTGAAAGAATCAAACTCCAGCTCCATTGCCAGCAAGCTAATATGATCGCGTATTGTCAGCGCCTTGTTCCGCACGACATATATGACTGTGTACGGATAATCGTATTCGTTTGTCACAATTATCAGCGCCGCGTCTCCGTTGTCCCTCCGTATAAAATACGGCATTCCCAAATATTCCGTTTGCAATTCCGTGATTTCACCGTTGAACTCTATGTATGTCGGGCTTAGAACATCGCTGTAATACGCCTCATCATCCGTTGTGCAGCGCAAAATCAGCGAATCGGGCTCTCCGTCCCCGTCGAAGTCCATAAGGTGTTCCGTGTTTTGCTCAAGCTCGTAAACTCCCGGCTTGGACAAGTCCAAATCCGACTCCGGAAGCTCCGTCAGCTTCGGCGCCAGAGTCCGCTCGGGCGCCGGAGATGAGGTTATCGGCGACATACTCGAATACGGCGCGGGCCGGGTTGTCGAAGGCGCCGCGCTTACGGGCGGCGGCGTTGGAATGCTGCCGTCATCTCTTCCGTTGCCCCCGCACCCCGCCGTCAGCATACACACAAAAACCGCCGCCGCAATAATCTTCCTCACTCCCGCACCTCCGTCTTATATCAGCTCCTCCTCGCAGCTGACTCTAGTCCTCGTCCAGCTTCAGCACAGCCATAAACGCCTCCTGCGGCACCTGAACGCTGCCCAGGGAGCGCATACGCTTTTTACCCTCTTTTTGCTTCTCAAGCAGCTTTTTCTTGCGCGTAATGTCGCCGCCGTAGCATTTAGCCAGTACATCCTTGCGCATCGCCCGGATCGTCTCGCGCGCGATAACCTTGCCGCCGATTGCCGCCTGAACCGGAACCTCAAAAAGCTGCCGCGGAATGTTGTCCTTGAGCTTTTCCGCGATCCTGCGCCCGCGTGCGTATGCCTTATCGCGGTGGACAATAAAGCTTAGAGCATCGACCATATCGCCGTTTAGCAGAATGTCGAGCTTTACAAGCTCGCTCGCGCGATACTCCGCAAATTCGTAATCGAGCGACGCGTACCCGCGCGAGCGGGATTTCAACGCATCGAAAAAGTCATAGATTATCTCGTTGAGCGGCATGTCGTATTTCAGCTCTACCCGCGTCGCGTCGAGGTAATTCATCTGCTTATACTCGCCGCGCCTGTCCTGGCACAGCTCCATGATGTTGCCAACGTAATCCGGCGGGCAGATTATCGACGCCTTGACATATGGTTCCTCCGCGCGCTCGATCTGCCCCGGGTCGGGATAGTTAAGCGGGTTATCGACCATAACCGTTTCTCCGCCGCTCTTCGTAACCTTATATATTACACTCGGCGCGGTGGTTATAAGCTCAAGATTATACTCCCGCTCAAGCCGCTCCTGGATTATCTCCATGTGCAAGAGCCCCAGAAAGCCGCAGCGGAACCCAAACCCCAAGGCAATCGAGCTTTCCGGCTCATACGTCAGCGAGGCATCGTTGAGCCGAAGCTTATCAAGCGCCTCGCGCAGGTCCGGGTATTTCGCTCCATCCGTCGTGTATATGCCGGAATATACCATCGGCTGCGCCGCCTTATATCCGGGCAGCGGCTCGGCCGCCGGTCTCACGCTCTGCGTCACCGTATCGCCGACGCGCGTATCCGCGACGTTTTTTATGCTCGCCGTCATATATCCGACGTCACCGGCGGAAAGCTCCCCGCACGATTCAAGTCCGACGGGGCGCATGTGTCCGACCTCCACCACGCGGTATTTCGCGCCGGAGCCCATGAGCGTAATCTCATCCTCCGCGCGAAGCGTACCATCGAACACGCGCATATAGACAATGACGCCGCGATAAGCGTCGTACTGGCTGTCAAAAACGAGCGCGCGCAGCGGCTTTTCCGCGTCACCGCACGGCGCGGGAACATTTTTTACGATATCCTCAAGTACCGCCGCGATGTTTATCCCGTTCTTCGCGGAAATCTCCGGCGCGTCCTGCGCCGGAATGCCGATGATGTCCTCAATCTCCGTCTTTAC
>JAITGW010000062.1 GCA_031280325.1 Oscillospiraceae bacterium | reverse complement strand
TGGCCGGCGCGGCGCATGCCTTGGCGATGACGAGCGTATTTGACGGACGCGAAAATCTTTTGCGCCTTGCCGCCGCGCTGAACTCCGTTGATTCCTCGGCGCAATACGGCGGTACACAGGCGCAGAACGCGCCGTACATTCCGAAATCCGCAATGCCGCCGTTTGAAGCGGCGGGGTATAAAGGTGAATCCACGGCGCTTCGCCGCGCGCTCGGCCGCGTCTGCCTGGAATATATCTGGACATATCCGCCGGGCTGCCCGCTGCTCGTCCCCGGGGAAATAATCGACAGCCGTATAATCGAAGCGCTTGGCGAAACGCGTCCAATTGAGGTCATGAAATGATGATAAAAGAGCCGCCCTGTCGGGCGGCTCCTGCATTTTTCACTTAGCCGTTCATCGCCTCAAACGATTCCGCAATCGGAACCTCAACGTCAATAATCGTATAGAAATCGTCGTTTTCCGCACAAATCCAAACCGTACCGGCCTCCTCCGCATCCTCCGGAACCTCTATCGCAAACCAATACAGCTGACTCTTGTCCTTGTACGTGTCGTCAGGGAACAGACTGGTCGCGTCAAGCGCGGCGGGGTCAATGCCGTCCGCGCCGCTAAGATTGTACTTGAAATCCGCTTGCGCCTCGCCGTAATAGTAATAGAATTCGCTGAACTGCGGCGCGCAATCCTTTGTATAGGTGTTTTTGAAGTCAACATAAACCGCGACGTACTTATCGCCGAAGACATCCTCCACATAGTGCGCGCCCTTTACCGTATATGTTCCGGCGGAAAGCCAGTTGGAATAGTCAAACGGAGAGGTCGTATCCGCTGTCGGCTCCGACGCTGTGAGCGGCTCTATCTTCGACGCCTTGACGTCAAGCACCTCAACCCGCTCCCCATCCTCGGTCCAGAACACTGTGCCGTTTATCTTGCCTGTGACGACGACAATGTCGCCGACTGCCGGCGTCTCGGCAATATCGCTCACCTCAAGGTAAAAGCCGTTTGCGGAATCAACGCTTCTGGAAATATCCGCGACCTGGTAACGATAGTCGCCGTCTTCTTCCTCAAAGGATTCCTCAAACGGCTCGGTGTGTATGTACGCCGTAAATGTAATGGTTTTGCCGTTGATCGGATTATTGGTCTGAGACGACGGCGAGGAAACGAGCATATCAAGATTGCGGTAAATTTCATCCTGCGACAGCGAGCCGCCGGACGCGCCGCCGATTATGTCCTTGATTTGGTTGCAGGAGGCGGTCACAAGCAGAAGCAGCGCAAGCAGGAGCGCCGGGATTATGCGTTTTTTCATTTCTCTTTTCCTTTCAACTGGTATTTTATTAGTTTATACTTCAAACGACAGAAGCCGCGCTGCGGTCATTATAGCACAGCCGTATTCCATAAGTCAAGCGGCGCGTTACACGGCAAATCGCCCCTGTGACAGCGCCGCCATTACATCTGAGCGAGCTGTTCGGAGAGCTGCGGCGCGCTCTCCCGCCAGCGCGGCAATGAAGAGGACGATGAGTGAGGCAATGCCCGCGCAGACCATTACAGTACCGGCAATGTTGACGCGCCGTCGCCGCGCGCGGAATGCGTCCGTCAGCTCAATATCATTCAGCCGCCGCCACGCGGCGAAAAGGCACAGCAGCGCAACGCCGCCGCACATGATCACCTGGCACACGGTCCGGAGAATCGCAATGCCCGACAGGTTGCCCGCAAGCGAGGCGGCTGATTCCGCCGCGCCGGACTCAAGGCTTCCGCCCAATTTCTCGATGCCCAAAAGCAGGTATACCATGCCCAGGCTGATGAAGTTATGTGCAAAATGCACCAGCATGGGGTAGATCATATTTTTTGTCTTTATCACAAGATAGCACAGTCCCGCGCCGAGGATTCCGGTCGGCACGGCACGCAGCGGGTGCATGTGGAACACGCCGAACATCGCCCCGACAATAAGCGCGCGCAGCCAGTCTCTCCGTATCCCGCCGAACGCGGAGGTGAGCGCGCCGCGGAACAGCGCCTCCTCGCAGACTGCTGGCGTTACCGCGACAATCGCAAACGCCGCAAGCGCCGGAATGCTGAAGAAAAAGTCCGAAAGCGCCTCGCCAAGCTCCGTCATCTCCGGAAACAGCACGGCGAGAACGCTTGATGAGATTACCACCAGCGCGTATACGCCGATATACAGCATAAGCGTCGCCGAAAGCAGCCGCCTCTCCGGTTTTTTGAAGGGGAAAATCTCACGGAAAGGCTTTCGCAGCGACAGCGCCGTAAGAAGCGCGAACGCAAGTATCACAGCCTGGGTAATCAACGTGCCGTACATACCGAACGCCGTTTCGGCGCAATATGCGGTGACGGACACGCACACAAGCATAACAATATACGCCGCAGCGCCGATTACGGCGCTGCGCGCGGGGCGCGGAGCGCGCTCCCGCCCGAACGGATCCTGCGATTGCATAAATTCGTCCATACAAACCTCTCCCCGCTCCGAAAAGCGCGCCGTATTACAATGCGCGCTTTTCGAATGCCGTCAAATACTACTTTCTGAAAATCGCCTGGAGTACGTAGTTGAGGATAAACAGCACCGTTGCGCCGCCGAGAATCGGATGAATTTCCTTTATCTGTTTTTTGCAGAGCTTTATGACGCAATAGAAGATAAACGCCGTCGCGATACCGTTCGTAATGCTGTACGAAAACGCCATGAACACGCCCGCAAAGATCGCGGGAATCGCCTCGTCAAGCTCCGACCATTTGACGTCGATAAACGAAGATGTCATCATCGCGCCGATGACGATGAGCGCCGGCGCCGTCGCCTGCGTCGGAATCAGGCTGACAAGGCTTGAAAGAAACGCGCAGATGATGAAGAAAACGGAGACGAAAACGCTCGTGAGCCCCGTGCGGCCGCCGACCGCGATGCCGGCGGTGCTCTCCACATACGTCGTAACGTTACTCGTTCCGACAATCGCGCCCGCCGTGGTGGCAACCATGTCGGCAAAGAGTCCGCGCTCCATACGGGCCTTTAGTCCCGCGCCGCCGGACGTCATGGATTTCTCGTCCGCCTCGGTGAAGATTCCGCTGCGTCGTCCGGTGCCGATGAACGTTCCGATCGTGTCAAACATGTCGGTAAGCGCGAACGCGAAGATAGAGACTATCGCGACGACGATCTGCTTTGCGCCGCCGGAGAAGAGCGAGCCAAGCCCCTCTTTCGTGAAAATTACACCGAACGTCGTACCCAGGGATTTCCACGCTTCGCCGAACTTAACGCTTTCCTCCACGCGCGTCACGCCCATGAAATAGCCGATTATGCTGGTCGCGACGATCGAGATAAGGATCGCGCCGGGAACCTTGAGCGTAAGCAGAACGATGATGAGAAACAGTCCGATGAGAAACAGCCATGTTCCCGGCGTCTGCATCAGGGACATGGAGGGGACGGCGCCGAATTCGACAGCTCCGGCGTTGAGGAAGCCGATGTACGCCAGAAACAGTCCGATTCCGCCGGCAATCGCGTGCTGAAGCGCCTTCGGAATCGCGCGGATGAGCTGTGTGCGAACCTTTGTGATCGTAACGATAATGTTGAGGATACCGCAGAGAAACACCATGCCAAGCGCCTGCTGCCACGAGAACTTCAGCCCGAAACAGACAGTATAGGTAAAGAACGCGTTAAGCCCCATTCCGGGCGCCTGGGCATACGGGATGTTCGCGAAAAGTCCCATCATAAGCGTGCCTATGACGGCGGAGATTATTGTCGCGAGGAACACCGCGCCCCATTCCATCCCCGCTTCGCTTAAAATGCTCGGGTTCACGGCGATTATGTACGCCATGGTGACAAACGTGGTGAGTCCCGCAAAGAACTCACGGCTTACTGTGGTCTTGTTTTCCGCCAGTTTGAACATTTTTGCCTTCCTCCTGTTATCTGTAGTTGCTTTGACGCTTGTATATTACAATATCTGCCGAAAAAAAACAATCATATTTTTCAATAATTTTGACTTTTTGGGAAATACTCATAAAGCTTACAGAAATGCACCCACGGAGGAAGATCAATGGAACAAAATACAACGGGCGATCCCGTTCTCATGAGTATTCTCAAGGAGCGCCTTGTCGGCTGTGACGACGCGGTATACGCCGACGTGTACATCGGAGAGCGCGGCCGTGTCCGCGGAACGCTTGTATTTATAGACGGAATGGTACAATCAAACGCCTCGTATGACTATATATTAAAGCCGCTCGCCCAGGACGAGGCGTTCGCCGGAATTTCGGATGAGAAAACGGCGTTTGACCTTATAACCCACGGACACGTTTATCACGGTCAGCAAAAAATATGCGATACGATGACAGCCGTTATGTCAGAGCTGCTTTACGGCAGCGCGCTGCTTGTTTTCGACGGGCTTAAAACGGCGGTCGCCTTTGATGTAAAAGGCTTTGAGAAGCGCGGAATTACCGAGCCGACCAACGAGAGCGTCCTCAAGGGCTCTAAAGAGGGCTTTGTGGAGGTTTTGAGAACGAACACCGCGCTTATGCGCCGCAGGATTCAGTCAAACGACCTCAAGGCCGTGCAACTCCGCCTCGGACGCAGAACTCACACCACCGCCGCGATCATGTATATGGCCGGAATTGCAAACGACGCCGTTATAAACGAGGTCAGGCGTCGGCTTGAGCTTGCGGACGTTGACGGAATAGCGGCGGCGGGACAAATCGAGACGATACTTTATGAAAAGGCAAGCGTCGTGTTCCCCCAGCTCATGATTACGGAGCGCCCGGACAGACTCTCCGGAAACCTTCTCGAGGGCCG
>JAITGW010000193.1 GCA_031280325.1 Oscillospiraceae bacterium | reverse complement strand
TACTCCCGCTTTCTCCCTCCTGTCA
The DNA here is from genome assembly GCA_031280325.1 of Oscillospiraceae bacterium. Lineage (GTDB taxonomy): Bacteria > Bacillota > Clostridia > Oscillospirales > Oscillospiraceae > JAIRRO01. The sequence continues at coordinate 4,279 of JAITGW010000193.1, read as the reverse complement.
AGCGCAAACGGGAAAACATCCGACAGGGATCGCTGATCCTCATCCTGCTGCATTGGACTATCCCCTCTCTGTACGTCATTTTGAACAGCTATATTCTATCACTTTTTTTTTTTTTTTGTCAATAGTAACAAAGAAAAATTTGTAAAAATATTTTTACGCGGCGCAAAACAGCATGGGGCGGGTGAATCCCCGCCCCATGCGCCTGTTGAGAAGATGTTTGTCAACGATTTGAAGCTCCGCCTTAAAGCGGAGTTTCGGCATTGTTCCGCTTCCCATCCTTTACGGATTCAGCTCCACTATCTCGTTGTCCTCATACACAAGCTCCGCCCTGTCATACACGCGCTTTTGCGGCGGGATAAATCCGCGAACGGTCGTCTGCGGGAATATCCACGTGTGATGACCGATGTGCGTGCCCGGCTGAGTGACACAATTTGCGCCAAGGCGCGACGCGTCGCCGAGAATGAGTCCGAAAAAGCTGTCTCCCAGCGAGATTTTTTCACCGCCGGCTTTAAGGGTCACACAAGACTCGTCAAACCTGCGGTTTGATGTAATCGCGCCGGAGCCGATACGCGCTGATTTACCGAGTACGCTGTCAAGCGCGCACGCTTCCGACGCAATTTTTGCGCCGGAGAAGAAAACCGCGCGTTTAAGCTCGCTCCCGTGTCCGACGCTGCACCCATCCGACAGAATCGTATACGGCCGCAAAATCGCGCCCGGCATTATTTCACAGTTTTTGCCGACATATACCGGACCGATTAGCGTGACGCCGCCATAGACGACCGTGCCCTCGCCGATAAAATAATTTCCGTGAAGCTCCGGACCGGAGCCGCGGAATTCCCCGCGGTTTTCGCGGACGTCCGGCGCTGTGAGCCGCGTGTCGAGAACAGTTTTTGCGCGGGCGAGGATTTCTGCCGGTGTGCTGACACCGTCAAGAAGCTCCGGCAGGGCGAGCGCGCCCGAATTTTGAAAGTATGTTGAAAGGTTCAGTGGCATTTTCGGTCACTCCATAAGATACTTTGCTTCATTATACTCCAATAAAAAACAAAAAACAACTTCCATTTTACGCTCCGGCGTGCTACAATACAGGCAGATGTGTTTCGCGGAGGGATTATTTATGAATTTCTCTCAGATAAAGTGTTTTCTTGCAGCGGCGGAATGCGGCAGTTTCACCCGCGCCGCCGACAGAATCTACATCTCGCAGTCCGTCCTCTCCCGTCAAATCGCCGCGATGGAGGAGGAGCTTGGGATCGAGCTTTTCACCCGCGGGAAAAAGGCTGTCCGCCTGACTCCGGCGGGCGCGGTCATGTCGGCGGGGCTTTCCGAGCTTGCCGCCGCCTATCACACACTTGTCGGGCGGGCGGCGGCGCTCCACCAAGGGTATTCCGGAAGTCTTAACATCGGAATGATCGAGGGGCAGCTCATCTGTCCGCCGTATTCCGACGCGCTGACCTCATTTCGCGCGCGCTGCTCCGACGTGCGCGTGAATCTGACGCAGCACTCTATGGCGGCGCTGCGCCGCGCCCTGCTTGAGGGGGAGGTTGACATCGGCTTCGGCGCCGAATTCAACGCCGAAAACACGCCGGAGCTGGACTATATCCGTGTCGGCGTCGCCGAAACCCTGCTTGTTATCCCGAAAACCCACCCGCTTGCCGGTCGCGGGGATCTCCACCTGGAGGACTTTCGCAACGACACTTTCCTGACGCTGTCAGAAAATGAAGCGCCATATATCGCGGACGCCCCGCGCCGAATTAGAGATGGTAAATTCGCGCCAAAAAGCCTTACGGCGCAATCAATCGGCGCGCTCGCTTTGTGGCTCGAGGCCGGGTTCGGCATATTCCCGCTGAACGAAAACCACTCTCTGCGCAACAATCCGAATCTTCTGTTCGTTCCGATTCCGGAGCTTTCTCCGTCTATCGAGGTCGTCATGTGGCGGCGGGACAGCCAAAACCCGATCGTACACGCGTTTCTCGAGGAATTTGAGGAGCGGAAACCATAGCCCCTCTCTGTACTCACCGCCGCTTTTTCGGTATGACCACCGTAAAGCAGCTTCCCTCTCCCTCGCGGCTCTCTGCGCTTATCGCACCGCCGTGCGCCGCGGTGATTGACCTTGCGATTGTCAAACCGATTCCGGCGCCTCCCGTCTTGCGGCTGCGGGAGGCATCCGTGCGGTAAAAACGCTCGAACACAAGCGGAAGCTCCCGTTCGGATATTCCGATTCCGTTGTCGCGCACGGAAATGACTCCGTTCGCCGCCGCGTCCGTCACCTCCGCGCGGATATGACCTCCCTCCGGCGTATATTTAATCGCGTTGGACAGCAGATTCGTCACCACCTGCGCCATACGCTCCCTGTCCGCGAAAACAACGGCTGACTCTCCTCCGACTGATAAGGAGAGCATTTTTTTTGCCGCCTCTGCCGACATATTGCCGGACACGGCACGGACAAGCTCCAGTAAATCCACGCGCGTTTTCTCAAGCTTCGATCTGTCGCTCTCCGCGGCGGCAAGCCGCTCAAGCTCCGCCACGAGCCGCCCAAGGCGAATAATCTCGTCGTGGCACGCGCGCAGACGCTCTGTCGTCGCCTCCCACATGCCGGAGTGCATTGCCTCTAAATATGAGCCAACGCAGGTCAGCGGCGTGCGCAGCTCGTGCGCCATATCGGCTGTCAGGCGGCGGCGCAGCGCTTCCTGTCTGTCGAGCGCCTCTTTGTGCTGCCGCACGAGAAAAACCGTGAAAAATCCGCCCGCGACAAGAGCAAGCGAAAATGACACAACGCACGCAAAGTGGAACATATTAAAGTACAAAATCAGTCCGACCATCGCGAACAGCAGCGTCAGGCTTATCAGCAGATACCGAATATATTTCACTCGCCGCCTCCAAACTTATAACCAAGCCCGTGAACTGTGATTATATACACGGGCGCACGCGGGTCATCCTCCAGCTTCTGGCGCAGGTTTTTGATGTGATTGTCAATCGCGCGGTCATACCCCTCAAACTCACTGCCAAGCGCGGCTTCAATAAGCTCCTCACGGGTAAACACCTTGCCCGGGCGCTTTATCAGCGCCGAGAGAATCCTGCTTTCACTTCTTGTAAGAGCGACGGCGCGCCCCGCTTTCACAAACTCTCCTCGCTCGAAATCCACCGTCAAATCTCCGCCGCGAAAAGAGCTGCGCACAGAGAGCGGCACAAGATCGTCCCGCGAACGGCGCAAAACGGCGTCCGCTCTTGCCGCAAGCTCTTTCAGACTGAAGGGCTTTCTGATGTAATCGTCCGCGCCAAGCGCCAGCCCCTCAAGCAAATCGTCCTCCGCCGCCTTTGCAGTAAGCATTATTATCGGCACGCGGGATTTTTGGCGGATCTCGCGGCACACATCCTCTCCCGAAACGTCGGGCAGCATCAGATCAAGTACGACGAGCGCGATGTTTTCAGCTCCAAAAATCTCAAGCGCGCGCCTGCCGTTCTCCGCCGGGAACACGCGAAAGCCCCGGCTCTCAAACAGTGATGTCACAACCTCTGAAATCATCGGCTCATCGTCCACCACAAGTACATTTTTGCTGAATTTTTCCATATTCACCCCAAAATCCGGCATCGTCCGCGGTCTTCTGCGAAAATCGCGCAGCCGCGCTCGTTCAACAGCCGTATCTGAGGGCATTTTATCATATTTTCCTGTGTACCGCAACACTGCTTCGTTTATTATCCGCTTTGCAGGTCTCCGTGTCTAAAACGATCTTCAGAGCGGGAAGCTCCTCTCCGGGTCAACGCCGCCGCCCGCCGGATACGCCGGCAGCCGCGGTATTCCACCCGAACCCGGCGCCCGCTCGCTCGCCGCGGATACGCTAACGGCCGCTCTCAGCCCCGCGCCACGTTGAGCGAGAAAAGCCTGCGAACGAAATAATAATCGCGGCTTCACGACACTGAATTGCCCAAGACCCTATTGACAAAGTATACTCGCTGTGTTATAAATAATCATATAATACATATGTACAAACTAGTTATTGGGGGCGCAGAAAATGAGATACGGTATGCTTTTGGATATGGAGCGCTGTACGGGCTGCTTTGGCTGCGTAGCTGCGTGCAAGCAATACTTCCGCACAGGGCTTGATGCGGATTATAATCAGGGGCGAACGGTCGAGTGGGGCGAATATCCAACCGCGCACAGCCGCTATTTATCAACAATGTGCAACCACTGTGACGACGCGCCGTGCCACAAGGTCTGTCCGACGGGGGCAACGACAAAATCCCCCGAGGGTCCCGTGCTGACAAACGACGAGAAATGTATCGG
>JAITGW010000218.1 GCA_031280325.1 Oscillospiraceae bacterium | reverse complement strand
GAACGCGGGTACGTATCTCCTGGATCCGAACCGCACGGCGCTTTGCGGTGCGAGCGCCGGGGCGCAGCTTGCGATGATGGCGGCGTATACCCAGGGCGTGCCGGTGTATGAGGGTGCGGATTTGGCGGAGACATGCAAAGTGCTTGCCGTTGTGGAACAATTCGGCTCGACAGATTTCCTTAAAACGAAGCGCCACTTTGACGAATCGGGCTTTGCGCGCGCGAATGATCCTGAAGATCCGGAGCCCGACGCGGTTGACGTTATGCTCGGAGCAAAGACTCAGCAAATGCCGGATCTGGTGCGGTTTATGAACCCGATCGACAACGTTCATCCCGGCATTCCGCCGACGATGCTGCTGCACGGCCGGTACGACCCGGTTGTGCCGTATCAGCAGGCGGAGGAGCTTTTCGAAAAAATCCGCCGCGTAGCGGGTCAGAGCCGCGCGGAACTTTACATTGACGATGTATTTTTGCACGCGGATCCCGGATATGCCGAAAAAGAGTGGGGAGACCGAATTTTCGGGTTTCTGGACAAATATTTGAAGTAAGGCGGTAGAAAATTATGGCGCTTGGCGAGTGGAGAATATTCACCTGGAAAAGTAAGAAACAGCAGGAGCAGGAGCAGGAGCAATATGACGAGTGGGCCTTTCCGTATGGAAAGGCGCAGCAGGATGCGCTTCAAAAGCTGCTGCTGGAGGTTTTTCCGAAAGAGAGCGTTGCGACGACGCTTATACCGTTTTTAACCTGCAAGGAGCTTTATGACGACGCATTCAAGACAATTCGTCAGGAGGAGCTCGTCGCGGCGCATATGATCAATAAGATCAAAAAATATAAGATGATTGTCAAAAAGCGCGACATGCCGGCGTATGTTGCGTTTGTAATCGCTGACCGTCACATCGATGAGAGTCTGAACTATCCGACGGCGGACGAGATCCGCGCCCACGCCAGAGAGCTTGAGAAACTGAGAGAGTGATTTTACTTTTTTACGCCGTGGCGGCGGTTCACGTTTTTGTTTTTTCGTTACAGCCCAGTCTGCCGCAATGATTTGGGAGCGATTTTCGGAGAGGGGACGCGTTTTGCCGTGTCCTCTCTCTGAGTTATGCTGCCGCGCCGCTGTATTGAGCGAGAAAAACCGGACGTTGGATTTTGCCGTAAGCGCACGGATTTTTCCGCGGATTATCAAAGGGGAGAGGGCGGCGCCGCGCCATCTCTCCTCTCCGAATAAGCGTTCTTAAAACGCTGCGCTCGGCAATGCAACAGCGGGAAAAAGGAAGATTTGCGCGTTGCGGCGCGTAGGCAAGCAATAGTGAAAAAAACAAATATGCGCGCGGCGCGCAACGCAATGGCGGGAAAAGAAAATTGTATGCGGCACGCAAAAAAGTACAAAAATTCAAGAAAATAATCCATTGAATTCCAAACACAACCCTGATAGAATAAAGCAAAATATCTCCCTTAGAGGTGACGAATGAAAAAACTGATCCCGATAATATACGGAATACTCTCACGCGCGGAGCGCGCCGCGCTGGCGCTTGTGGTGGATTCTAACGGATCTACGCCGCGCAAGGCCGGATCTCTCATGGCGATGACCGCCGAAGGAGGGTCATACGGCACAGTGGGCGGCGGAGCGCTGGAGTTTGAGGCGCAGCGCGTCCTGCGCGAGATGCTCGAGCAAGGCAATCCGCACTCAAAGACCGAGGGATATAGTCTCTCGTCGAGCGAGACGGGGGATCTGTGTATGATCTGCGGAGGCGATGTTTATATGCACTATCTCGTCGTCGAGCCGACGGATGCGAATGTAGAGACCTTCCGCAGAGCCTCAGCCGCCGCGCGCGGGGAGGAGGATTCCTGGCTTGCGTTCAGGATCGCGGAGGGCGCTCCGACGGAGATAATGCTGCTTGCCGGCGGCGATAAATTTGGAGAATATGCCGGACTTTTGCGCCGGATACCGGAATATGATGATCGGGATACGGGCGTTTTTGCCATGCCGATTACGCAATCCGGGCGGGTGTATATCTTCGGCGGAGGACATGTTGCGCAGGCGCTTGTCCCCGTGCTGGCGAGCGTTGATTTTTCTTGCGTTGTGTACGAGGATCGGGAGGATTTTGCAAGCCCCGAGCTGTTTAACGGCGCGCGGGGGACAGTGTGCGCAAGCTTTGCGGAGATAAATGAGAACGTCAAAATCACGGAGGCGGACTGCGTTGTAATCCTCACGAGAGGGCACAAGAACGACTTTGAGGTTTTGACGCAGACACTTGCCAGCCCGGCGTATTACGTTGGCTGTATCGGCTCCTCGCGCAAAATCGCGGTCATCAGACAACGCCTCACGGATGAAGCCGGCATTCCGGCACAGACCGTCGCGCGGCTGCACAGCCCGATCGGGCTTGATATCGAAGCTGAGACTCCTGCGGAGATTGCCGTGAGCATCGCGGCGGAGATGATACGCTTCAGGGCGACAGGGGAGTGAAAACGGTATAAAGCGGGAGTGAATACAAAATGGACGCAAAGCTGTATGAATTTGACGCTGTGATTCAAGCCGCGGAGCCGGGCGGCGCGTATGTCGTGTTTCCTTATTGTGTGCGGCAAGAGTTTGGGCGCGGGCGCGTTAAGGTGCGCGCGACATTTGACGGCGAGGCGTATGACGGAAGCGTTGTCAACATGGGCGTCAAAAACGCGGACGGCTCGGTGTGCTATATCCTTGGGATTCGCAAGGATATTCGCGCGAAAATCGGCAAGCGGCCGGGCGATACCGTGCGCGTCACCGTGCGCGAGCGGGATCAACGCGCAAAGCTGCCCGGCGGAGATTTTCAGGAATAATTAGACCTGCAATGCGCGGCGTGCCGCGCTGATGGGATAACGAAGATTGGATAACGAAAAAGCGCGGCACACGCCGCGCTTTTAGTTTTGTTGACGCGATTATTTTAATGCGTGCGCGCGCTCTTGCGGCGCTTACCCCGGCGTTTCCGGGTCATTTGAGGCGCTGATACGCGGGAACAGCGTCTCACCCTTTGTCACACGCGTGTTTCGAGGAAGATTTCCGAAAGTAAGGCTCTCCCAGCCGCAAAGCTCTCCCGCGCCGATTTGCGCGAGAATTTTTTCTGCCGTTTCGGGCATAAACGGAGAGAGGGTCACGGCGCAGAATCGGATTGACTCAAGCAGATTGTACAGCACGCGCGCGAGACGCTGCGAATCAGCGATGTTTTTTGAGAGTGTCCACGGCGTGGTCTCGTCAATGTATTTATTTGCGCGCGACGCGAGCCTGAAAACCTCGGCGAGGGCGGCGTGGAACGCCATCTTGTCCATTTGCGCATCATACGCCGCAGGAAGCGCGGAGGCAATATCCAAAAGCTCGCGGTCAAACGGTTCGCAATTGTCCGCAAGCGTTCCGGGCAGGGCGCCGCCGAAGTATTTACCGATCATCGCGACGGTGCGCGAAACAAGGTTGCCGAGGTTGTTGGCAAGGTCGGTGTTGATGCAATTAATGAGGAGCTCATTTGCGTAATCGCCGTCGGAGCCGTATGGTATTGTGCGCAGCAGGAAGAAGCGCAGAGCGTCGGCGCCGTACCGCTCCGCGAGAACGTATGGGTCAACGACATTGCCGGTGGATTTTGAGAGCTTCTCGCCGTTCATGTTGACAAAGCCGTGACCGAACACTTTTTTCGGCAGAGGCAGCTCAAGCGCCATAAGGAACGCCGGCCAGATTATCGAATGAAAGCGCACGATGTCCTTGCCGATGATATGCGCGTCGGCCGGCCAGAAACGCATGTCGTCATGAGCGGAGTTCTGATACCCAAGCGCCGTCATATAATTAAACAGCGCGTCGATCCACACATACGCGACGTGCGCCGGGTCAAAGTCCACCCGCACGCCCCATTTCACCGTTGTGCGAGAGACGCACAAATCCTCAAGCCCCGGCTTTATGAA
>JAITGW010000180.1 GCA_031280325.1 Oscillospiraceae bacterium | reverse complement strand
AGACCGCGCCATCCTGTGATACGCTCTATCGCGGCGTATCCGCCGTCAAACAACGACACATTGCCGCGGAAGCGGTTTATGAGAAAGCCGCGGATCATTCCCGCGTCAAGCGGATCAAGCACAGCCCTCGTCCCGACGATCGACGCGATTACCCCTCCCCTGTCAATGTCGCCTATCAGCACCACGGGACAATCCGCGGCGCGGGCAAAGCCCATGTTCGCGATGTCGCCCCGGCGCAGATTAATCTCAGCGGGGCTTCCCGCGCCCTCCACAATAACAAAATCGCTTTCGGCTTTAAGCTTTCCAAACGACTCCATGACCTTGTCCATAAATGACACGCGGCCTTCAATAAAATCGCCCGCGTCCAGCCTCCCGGCGGGCTTCCCCTGAACGATTATCTGCGCGTCAATATTTGAATTCGGCTTGAGCAGCACAGGATTCATGTGTACGCTTGGTTTTACGCGGCATCCTTGCGCCTGAAGCGCCTGCGCGCGCCCGATCTCGCCGCCGTCAAAGGCCGGCGCGGCGTTGTTTGACATATTTTGCGGCTTGAACGGTCGGACGCGCAGTCCGCGGTCTGCCAAAACGCGGCATATTCCGGCGCAGATTATCGATTTGCCGACGTCTGACCCCGTGCCCTGAAACATTATAGCTTTCACGGGCATTCGCCCTCTCTGACCGCCGCCTGATACGTGTGCCACGGAAGCACGGCGCACTTCACGCGCGCCGGCATTTTGGAAACGCCTTGCAAAGCAACGGCTTCTTCCAGCTCCTCGAGTACGGCGGGATCTGTGACCTCCCCCTTTATCATAGCGAGAAACAGCTCCGCAAGTCTGTTCGCTTCCACAATGCTCCTGCCGCGCAGCAAGTCGCTCATCATCGAGGCTGACGCCTGGGAAATCGCGCAGCCGACGCCCATAAACGCGACATCCTCCACTACGCTGCCCTTTACGCGCAATTTCAGCTCAAGCTCGTCCCCGCAGGATGGGTTCACCCCATGGTGACAGCACGTCGGAGACTCGATCTCACGGCGGTTGCGCTTATCCTTGCTGTGTTCCGTAATAAGCTGCGTGTAAACGCTGTCAATCGCCATAACCAAGCTTCCCCCGAACCCGGCGCAGCGCGTCAATAAACGCGTCAATGTCGCCCTCCGTCGTGTAAATGCCGAGACTTGCGCGGCATGTCGCGCGGAACGGCACATCCAAAAAGATCATCAGCGGATGCGCGCAGTGCTTCCCCGCGCGAACCGCGACGCCGAATTCGTCAAGAACGCTCGCCGCGTCGTGCGGGTGCACATCGTCAATCGAAAACGACACTACTCCCACGCGCTCCGCGCGCTCGTCGCGGCTTCCGGTGATCTGAATGTACGGCAGCGCGGAAAGCTCCCTTATGAGCTTTGCCATCACGCGCTTCTCATTCTCGCGTATGCGCTCCCACCCGATCGACCGGACATAACTCACAGCGGCCGCAAAGCCCACCGCGCCTCCTCCGTTCTGGGTGCCCGCCTCGAACTTGTGCGGGAGCGGAGCATAAATTGTCTCCTGCTCAAAAACATCGTCAATCATGTCGCCTCCCGACAAAAACGGCGGCATACGCTCAAGCAGCTCGCGCCTGCCGTAAAGCGCACCTATTCCCATCGGTCCGTACATCTTATGCGCCGAAAACGCCGCAAAATCAACGCCCAGCTCATTAAAATTCACGGGCATGTGCGGCACGCTCTGCGCCGCGTCAAGCACCGTGACCGCGCCGTGGCGCTTCGCCGACGCAACAAGCTTTGCGACCGGGAACACACAGCCCAAGACGTTCGATACGTGCGTGAACGCAACAATTTTCGTCCGCGAATCTATCTTGCGTTCAATTTCGGCGTCCGGAATTTCACCCGTCGCGCGGTCAATATAGAGATATCGCAGTTCCGCGCCGTTTTTCTGCGCGATTCTCTGCCAGGGGACAAGGTTTGAGTGATGCTCCGCAATCGTGATTACGATGTTGTCTCCGGAGCTCACCGCGTCCTGCCCATAGCAGTAAGCGACGAGATTCAGCGCCTCGCTCGTGTTGCGCACGAAAATCGTCTCCTCCGGCGTCACGCCGACGAAATCCGCCACAAGCTCCCTTGCGCCGTCATATGCGGCAGTCGCCCGCACAGCCATTTCATACAGACCTCTGTGCGGGTTTGCCGCGTCAAGGCGATAGAACCCGTCGATCGCGCTCAGCACGGAATCCGGACGCATCGCTGTCGCCGCGGAGTCTAGATACACGAGCGGACGACCGTTCACTCTCTGCAAAAGCGCCGGAAAATCGTCTTTTATATGACCCATAAGTTAAAACCTCCCGGCGAGCAAGCGCCGAAGCCTTTCCTTTTCGTTCTCATCCGCCAGCGCGCGCATTGCAGACTCCAGCTGCGCCTGAACCATAAGGCGGCGCGCGTCGGACTCTGATATCCCGCGTGAGCGCATGTAATAGAGTTGCTTTTCGCCGATTCTCCCGACGCTCGCGGCGTGTGATCCTTCTACGTTTTCTTCTCCGCAGAGTATAAGCGGCGCGGCGCGGCTGCGCGCCTCGTCAGAGAAGAGCAGCGTCGTCTCGCTTTCCGCGCCCTTTGAGCCGGACGCGCCGCGGATAAAATCAATTGTCCCGCGGTAAAGCTTGTCGCACCGTCCGAACAGCGCGCCGGCGGCGTTCTGCTCGCTTTTAGAGTATTTTCCAAGGTGGCGCGCGATATAGTTAAAGTCAAGCGTGCGCTCGCCGTCGCCGAAATAAAACGTATCGGTTTTTGCCTCTGCCTTATCCCCCTCAAGCTTCATGTGGCAGCCGCAGTATATGTCCGCCCCTCCAAGCTCGAGCCGCGTAAGCTCAACTCGCGCTCCGTTTGCGATGACAGCCGAAAAATCCGAAAATCGGCGCGAACGCGCGTTCATCGTCTGAACCTGAATCACGCGCACAAGTGCACAGTTTTCAGCAAGCACACGAGTGAGTCCGCATCCAAAGCCGGAAGCGTCATCCTCGCCATCGTATATAAGCACAGCCGTGACCTCGCTGTGCGGCTCCGCGATAATCACGTTACTGTCAACAATTTCGGAACAACGCTCCGAAAACGCGTATCGGCGCACAATCGG
>JAITGW010000134.1 GCA_031280325.1 Oscillospiraceae bacterium | reverse complement strand
ATTTCGCCCCATTTTCCAAGGTCGCGCGTGTTCATATAAGCCTAAATCCCCGCCGATGCTCCGGCGTCAGTCCAAGCTCGCGCAGCGCGGCATAATGCTCCGGCGTGCCGTACCCCTTGTTGCGCTCGAATCCGTACCCGGAATAACGCTTCGCATACTCACGCATATACCTGTCGCGTTCCACCTTTGCGAGGATCGACGCCGCCGCGATCGACATACATTTTTCATCTCCGGATACGACGCACTCGTGCCGAATTTCAATCCCCTCGCCGCGATTTCCGTCAATAAGCGCGATTGCCGGAATGGTTTTCAGGGCCGCAACCGCCCGATTCATCGCGAGATATGCAGCGCCAAGAATGTTCAGCTCTTCGATTTCTTCCGCGGTCGCAAACGCTGCGGCACAATCAAGCGCGCGCTCACATATCTCGTCGTACAGCGCCTCGCGCCGCTTTTCCGAGACTTTTTTCGAATCGTTCAGTCCCGGAATCTCAAGATCGAGCGGTAATATCACAGCAGCCGCGTATACCGGACCGACAAGCGGGCCGCGCCCCGCCTCGTCAACGCCGCAAACCGGAGAAAAACCCGCCGCCGCAAGGCGGCTTTCATACGTATAGTCAGGCATATTCAGTCATCTTCGGCGTCTCAAGCGTAATCCGCCCGAGCTTTCCGGCGCGGTATTCATCGAGTATTGCGTTCGCCGCGCGCAAAATGTCCGCCTCCCCGCCCGAAACTAAAAAGCCGCGACGCCGAGCCAGCAGCTCCAATGGATTTTGGGGATCAGGCGCGTCGCCTTCGCGCAGCTTATATCGCTCGGCGATCGCGTGGCGATATCGCTCCCACAGCGTCATAAACAACCGCGCGCCAAGGGCTTCAAGGTCGAGGATTTCATCCCTCACCGCCCCCGTAAACGCAAGCAGAACTCCCGTTTCCGGGTCGTCGAACTTTGGCCACAGTATCCCCGGCGTGTCAAGCAGCTCAATTCCGCCGCCGACTGATACCCACTGCTTTCCGCGCGTAACTCCCGGTCGGTTTGACGCTTCGGCCGCGCGCCGTCCCGCGATTTTATTGATAAACGTCGATTTCCCGACGTTCGGCACACCCAAAACCATAAGGCGTATAGGCTTTGTAATGCCGCGCGCAGCGTCGCGCTCAAGCTTTTCGCGTAAAAGCTCCCGCACAACGGCAGGAAACGCGTCAAGACCTCGCCCCGTTTTGCAGTCCGTCTCCAGCACGGCCAGGTTATTTCCGCGCAGCGCTTGCGCCCATTTTTTTGTCATCGCGGGATCTGCCAAATCCGCGCGGTTCAGCGCGACAACGCGCGGCTTGCCGCGCGTAAGCTCCGGCACGTCAGGGTTAGCCGAAGCGCGAGGAATGCGCGCGTCGCGTATCTCGCACACCGCATCCACAAGCGCCAAATCCTCCGCGATTTTGCGCCGCGCCTTTGTCATGTGCCCCGGGAACCACTGTATATTCATTGCATCCATATTCAAATTTTATACGGTGAGCGGAGCATACGGCTCCAATCCATACCTTCACCATTCTCATGTCCCGGCCAGAGAACAATCAGCACCTTGCCGAGAATGTTGCGCGTATCCACAAAGCCTACGCGTTTAGATCGGCTGTCCGTAGAATCGTTTCGGTTGTCGCCCATCACGAAAACGCATCCCTCCGGAATTGTCACCGGTCCTTGGAAATCAAGCCTCGACGCGGTCGGCTCTGCAATATACGGCTCGTCAATCGCGACGCCGTCAACCGTGACGATATGGTTTTCAAAGTCAATATCAATCACCTGACCAGCCGTCGCTATGACGCGCTTGACAATTGGCACATTGCCGAATTCATCCGTCTTGATGATGACTATATCGCCGTATTCCGGTTCATAAAACAAATTCGATATGAATACTCTGTCAGAATCATGCAATGTTAGCCGCATAGAATCCCCGATTACCCCGATTTGCCGTCCGACGAATACGAAGAAGAGAATCGTCGCCAAAACGGTCGATACCACGCATTGCACCCATTCGTACAGCGCACCGGAAAATCCGCCTGGTTTAACCGCCCTGTCCGATTTTTCCGCCGGCTCACGCTCGTCGTAAAGGCCATCCTCCTCACACAGCATAAGCTTGTCATAGGCGGCGTCATCTGTCACGGCCTCCCAATCGTGCGCCTCAGCGTCAGGCGCATCCCAAGCTTTCGACTCTTCCAAAAGCATTTCGACAAAGAGCTTGTTTTCCGGCGTTCCGTAAAGCTCGCGATCCTCATCGGAAAATTTCGTGTCCGCCTTTGGCGCGGGCGCGTCCTTTTTCTCCGGTATTTCGGTCGGTATCAGATTTTTTCCATTGTTGTTACCCAAAATGCACGCCTCCTAAATGGTGCTTCCTGCTTACACAGGTGTAATTATACACCAAATTCATGTACAAAAAAGGGGCTTGCCGCCCCTTTTTACAGAAAATTAAGAATTGCTTCCATGTCTCGTCGGAGATTTTGCGAACATCGGACACAACGCAAATCCTCGCATTAGCATTAAGTCTTGACTGAAAAGCCGACTATATACGCTCCTTGACCTTCGCGCGCTTGCCTACGCGGTCGCGCAGATAATAGAGCTTTGCGCGTCGCACTTTTCCGCGGCGGACAGTCTCAACAGATACGATTGTCGGAGAATGAACCGGAAAAACCTTCTCGCAGCCGACGTTATAGGAGACGCGGCGGACAGTGATCGTCTCGCGGATGCCGCCGTGTTTTTTTGCGATGATTGTGCCCTCATACGCCTGATTGCGCTCTCTGCTGCCCTCTTTCACGCGGACGGTGACGCGCACGGTGTCGCCCACATTCATCTCCGGAAGCTCGGGCTTTAAGTGCTGCGCCTCAAGGGTTTTGATAAGATCCATGTTTCTTTCTCCTCTTTGTAAGAGATGTTCGTGCCCGGTTACCGCCTCAAAATTCTAGACGCGGACAGAGGATCATCAATAATAAGCCTTAATAGTTTAACATATCCTGCGCCGTATTGCAACATTTTTTTCAAATATTGGCGAGAATTTTTTCTGCGCGCTTCAGATTTTTT
>JAITGW010000056.1 GCA_031280325.1 Oscillospiraceae bacterium | reverse complement strand
TAATTTTTCTGTCCAGGATCCCGCCGTCGGCGGCTGTGAACTCGGCTGTCGCAATGGCGAAACGGAAAGCGGGGCACAGCGCCGCCTTTGTCAACGCGCTGCTCCGGAAGCTCTGCGACGAGGCGGAGAGCGGACTGCCGGAGGTTGAAGGTGAGGACGAGATTGTGCGGCTGTCGGTGACATACAGTCATCCGACGTGGCTTGTACAGCGCTTTTCGGACATGCTTGGCCTTGCGGAAACGGAGGCGCTGCTGCGGGAAAACAACGCGCAGACGCCGATTTACGCTGCGGTGAATACGCTTAGGACCGACGCGCAAGCGCTGATCTCACGGATTGAGTCCGATGGAGCGCGTGCGGAGCCAAACAGCGAACCCGGAATGCTTGAGCTAAGTGCGACCGGCGATATAGCGCGTCTTCCATCCTTTGCGCGCGGGGAATTTTTTGTGCAGGATCCGGCCGCGCTGCGCGCCGCGAGACTGTGCGGGGCGAGTTCGGGAGACACTGTAATTGATGTGTGCGCCGCGCCGGGCGGCAAGAGCTTTGCTCTGGCGCTGGATATGAAGGACAAGGGAAAAATCCACGCGTTTGACCGCGAGGCGCGTGTGCCGGCCATACGGGAGGGGGCGGCGCGGCTGGGGATTACATGCGTTGAGGCGCGGGCATGGGATGCGTCAGCCGTATTTTCGGAGCTTGAGGGAAGCGCGGATATAGTATTGTGCGACGTGCCGTGCTCCGGTCTTGGCGTGATACGCAAAAAGCCGGAGATACGCTATAAGACGCGGGAGGAAATCGCGGGGATGCCCGAAATCCAGCGTGGAATACTGCGTGCGGCGCGAAAATATGTCAAGCCGGGCGGGACGCTTGTATACAGCACATGCACGCTTTTGCCGGAGGAAAACGGGGAGATCATATCGCGGTTTCTCAGTGAGAATCCTGATTTTTCGCTTGACTTTGAGGAGACGCTCTATCCGCACAGGGATGGGACGGACGGATTTTATATGGCGAGGATGAGACGATGAGCCGCGACATTAAATCCCTGGAAAAGCGAGATCTTGAGGCGGAGCTTCTGCGGCTCGGCGAGCCGAAATACCGCGCGGGGCAGATATACGCTTGGCTGCACCGCGGGGCGCGCAGCTTTTCGGAAATGACAAATCTGTCGCACTCGCTCGGCGGGAAGCTGGACGAGCAGTTTTATATTACAGCGCCAAAAGCGCTGCGGGAGCAACGGTCAGAGCGGGACGGTACGGTGAAATACCTTTGGGGCCTGCGCGATGGGGAGAGCGTTGAGAGCGTACTCATGCGGTATGACCACGGGAATACGGTGTGTATATCAAGCCAGGTGGGCTGTCGGATGGGCTGCGCGTTCTGCGCCTCCGCACTCGGCGGGCTTGTGAGGAATCTCGAGCCTTCGGAAATGCTCGATCAGGTGATTTTCTCGGCGCCGCCGGGGGAGAGAGTGTCGAACATCGTTCTCATGGGGATCGGAGAGCCGCTTGACAACTTCGATAACGCTTTGAAATTTTTGCGTATCGTGACAAGCGAGGGCGGACTTAACATCGGATACCGTCATATTTCACTTTCTACGTGCGGATTAGCGGAAAGGATTGACAAACTGGCGTCTTATAATTTACAATTGACATTGTCCGTGTCGCTTCATGCGCCGGACGATGAGACGCGAAGCCGCATTATGCCGGTAAACGGCGTTTCGCCGATTGCGGAGCTGATGAACGCTTGCCGGAGATATTTTGACGTCACGGGTCGGAGAATTTCGTTTGAATACGCGATGATCGGCGGCGTAAACGACACGGAGGAGCACGCAAAAAAGCTTGCGAGGCTCTTGTCGGGGGGCGGTTGGCATCTTAATCTCATACTGCTCAATCCTGTGGCGGAGCGGGGACTTGCCGCAAGTACGCGGAAAGATACAGAGAAATTTGTTGGAATATTAGAGCGCGGGGGCATTAATTTTACATTTCGGCGCAGACTCGGGACAGATATTGACGCGGCGTGCGGACAGCTTAGGCGCAAGGAGAGGATCGAATGATAATCTGCGGACAGACCGACAGGGGCAAGGTTCGGAAAATGAATCAGGACGCCTACGGCGTTTGGGACGCCGGGACTCCGTGCGTATTTGCCGTGTGCGACGGAATGGGCGGGGCAAGCGCCGGCGACGTCGCAAGCGAGCTTGCGATACGTGAATTTATGAACGAAATTACGCGCTCGCTTCCGCCGGGCGAGAGAACGGACATGAATGCGGACGGGATGAGCGTGCTGCTTACAAACGCGGTGCTTCGCGCCGGAGGCGCTGTGTTTGAGCGGGGGATTTCAGATCCGGACTGCCTCGGAATGGGCACGACGCTTGTCGCCTGCATGGCGTCGCCGGATATCGCGGTCATAGCAAACGTCGGCGACTCAAGGGCATACTATATCTCGCCGGGGGTTATTCGCAGGATTACGCGGGATCACTCCATTGTGGAGGATTTGATCGAACGCGGCGAGCTTACGGAGGAGCAGGCGCGAAATCACCCGAAGCGTAACCTTATAACGCGCTCTCTCGGCGCGTCACGGGTGGAGCGCCCGGATATTTTTGAGGCTGCGGTGCTGCCGGGGGATATGATACTGCTGTGCACGGACGGGCTGACGAACGTGCTGCTCGACGAGGAGATTTACCTTGCCGCAATGTCGGCGGGATCACCGGAAAAAGCGGTTGCGGAGCTTGTGCGCGCGGCGCTGGAGCGCGGCGCGCCCGACAATGTGACGGCAGCGCTTTGTTTGATGTAGGAGGACGAGAAAATGGATAACAACGATAAGTTAATCGGCATGATGCTCGATAACCGGTATGAGATTTTGGAGAAGATCGGCTCCGGCGGAATGGCGGTCGTCTATAAGGCGCGCTGCCACAGGCTGAACCGGCTTGTGGCTATAAAAATTCTCAAGGAGGATCTTGCGGGGGACGAGGATTTCCGCCGACGCTTCAAAACGGAGTCGGAGGCGGTCGCGCTGCTCTCCCACGCGAACATTGTCGCGGTGTATGACGTTTCGCGCTCGGCGGGCGTGGACTATATTGTCATGGAGCTGATCGAGGGGATTACCCTCAAGCAGTATATCAACCGCAAGGGGCTGCTGAACTGGAAGGAGGCGCTGCATTTTTCTATGCAGATCGCCAAGGCGCTGTCGCACGCGCACGCGCGGGGGATAATCCACCGTGACATCAAGCCCCACAACATTATGATTCTCAAGGACGGAAGCATAAAGGTTGCGGATTTCGGGATTGCCCGCCTGCTAAATACGCAGAACACCATGACGCAGGAGTCGCTCGGCTCCGTTCACTACATTTCGCCGGAGCAGGCGAAGGGCGGGCACATCGACGCGCGGACGGATATATATTCGCTGGGCATCGTCATGTACGAAATGCTGACAAGTCATCTGCCGTTTGTCGGGGATTCCGCCGTGTCAATCGCGATACAGCACATTTCGGCGATTCCGCTCTCGCCGCGCGAGATAAATCCTGACATCCCGGCGGGACTTGAGGATATTACAATGCGCGCAATGGCGCCGAAGCCGGGAAGCAGATATGGGAGCGCGGACGAGCTTTCGCGCGATTTGGAGGAATTCCGAAAAAACCCCGCGGCGCGCTTTGTATACGCCGCGGATATGACCGGCGACGATGTTGACGCGCCGGACGCGACGCGCCCGGTGCCGTCGGGCGCGATTATTGCCAAGGCCGCGGAACTCACTGCGCCGCGCCGTGTCGCCCCGCGCAAAAGCGCCGCGCGCGAGCCCGGCGCGGATGAATACCGCAAGGTGAAAAAGCGCGCCTCAAACACGGCGTCGCTTGTGGGTATCGGAATACTGATTGTGTTTATGATTCTCGCGGTTGTGTTTCTGTATAATTACGTTCTGCGCGACATTATTTTCCCGCCCAAGGGCGAGGAAATTGCGATTCCCGGCTTTGTCGGGCAGATGTACGGAGACGTTGTCGCAGACGTGCGGTATAAGGATGTTTATGAATTTACGCCCAAGTATGATGAGAGCGAGAAGCCGCAGGGTGAGATTTTGGAGCAAACGCCGACTGAGGGAACGATACGTGAAAAACAGGAGGGCGTGAGGATTAAGGTCACGCTCACGGTTTCGCGCGGCGCCGGAGACGTGACGGTAATGCCGGAGCTGATCAATCACGAGTACCGCGAGGCTGAGATTGAGATCCGCGCGCTTGTTCCGGGGATTACGGTTCGTGTAGAAGGAGTTTATGACGAGAGCTTTACGAAGGATTACGTCATCTCGACCGTCCCGGTTGCGGGCGAGAGGATCGACGAGAACAGCGTTGTGTATATAAAATATTCGCAGGGGCCGGAGATTCGCGAGGTTGAGACGCCGAATCTCGTCGGGATGTCGCTGATTCAGGCGCAGATGATTTGCGAGGCGCGCAATCTTGTGCTTGACCCTGTATATGTGGACGACACGGCTCCGCAGGATCAGATCATCTTCCAGGATCACGAGCCGGGCGAGCTGGTTGAAGAAAAGACAAAAATCCGTGTGCAGGTGTCAAAGGGCGCCGCGCTGACGCCGCCGCCGGAGACGCCGACAGATACGCCGCAGCCCGGGACCGAGCCGCCGGTGGACTTTGTGTCACCGACACCGGCGGAGCCGGCGTTCACCGAAGACAGCCCGGATATGTTTTAGCGCGTGAGAGGACGCATTGTCAAAAGCGTTGCGGGAGAGTATCTAATCGAGCTGGACGGAGAGCTTATCGTCTGCACGGCGCGCGGAAGCTTTCGCCACAGGGAGATTACGCCGCTTGTCGGAGACATGGCGGAGTTTGAGCGCGGCGGTGACAGGGGAGTTATAACCGCGCTGTCACAGCGTAAAAACGCGTTTATCCGGCCGCCCGTCGCAAACCTTGACGCAATGGTCATCGTCGCGAGTCTTGCGATTCCCGTGACAGAGCCGTTCCTCATTGACCGCATGGCGGCGATCGCGCACAAAAGCGGCTGCGAGCCGATTATCTGCGTGAATAAGAATGATCTAAGCTCAGCGCTGCCGCTGTATCGCCTGTACTCCCGCGCGGGATATCAGGTTTTTGCGGTAAGCGCCGAGACGGGCGAGGGAACCGATGAGCTTGCGCACGCGCTGCGCGGCAAAATATCGGC
>JAITGW010000041.1 GCA_031280325.1 Oscillospiraceae bacterium | reverse complement strand
TTTTGACGGAGCGTTTTTCGCTTAACGACAGTATAAAAGCTGTTGCCACGGCGGTCGCGCTCACGGCGGCGCAGCGCGGGCAGACCCTCACGCTAAGTCTTGGCGACAACGCTCCGGATATTCTCGGAGACAGAGCCAGAATTGAGCAGGTGCTCATGAACATCATCACAAATGCCGTGAAGTACACTCAAGCCGGCGGGAGAATCACCGTTTCAAGCGGCGCGAAGGACGGATTTGCGTGGGCAAGAATCGCAGACACGGGAATCGGCATACCGGAAAGCGACATTCCGCATGTGTTCGAGCGTTTTTATCGCGTTGAAAAGGCCCGAAGCCGCGAGGCGGGCGGCACAGGGCTGGGGCTTAGCATCGCCGCTGAAATTGTAAAAATGCACGGCGGTCGCATCGAGCTTGAGAGTATGCGGGGCTATGGCTCCGTATTCACAGTCTATTTGCCGCTGTATACCGGAGAGAGCGTGGAGGATACGCGATGAAGCGCTTGTCAAAAGCCGCGCGGGAGCATATAAAGACAGCGGGAATTATCCTGCTGAGCGCTCTGGCGCTGTTTCTGGCGCTTAAACTTGGCGTTTTTGCGCAGCTTTGGGCTGCAATGCGCTCCGAAAGCGGCTCATATGTCGGCACAAGCGCAGTGCCGGAGCTTGCGGAGGGCGCGCGTCCATGCGTGATTGCCGTCACAAATGCTGAGGGCGCGCGCCTCTGCGCCGCCTGGGATTTTGCGGCGGCGGACGCACTGTACGACAGAACCGCGGGCTTTATGTCGGAGGCGCTGTCCTCGGTCGGGAGCTTTGTCGAGACGACGGAAGAGGCGTGGCGGAATGCATTGCAAGAAGAGGGAATATACTATGAATATTCGCAGTCTGCCACGCTCGACACGATACGCGCGTGGCTTGGGGCGCGCCCCGGAGAGAGCGGAGAGCGCAGTCTTTGCCGCCTGTGCTTGAGCGCCGCTGAGGAGCGCCTGTATCTTCAGTGCGGCGAGAGCTTTTATTCCGCTCCGATTGAGGGCGTTTTGGAAGGGCAAGGCATATCGGGAGAATACGAATCCGTCAGCTTCGCGTTTGAAGAGTCGCGAGATATCGCCTCGCCGTATGTGATGCTCGTGTCGGCGCGGTTCCCTGTCTATACAGCGAAAAACCCGCTGGAGGACGAGGCTGTGCTCGAGAAGATACTCGGCGGACTTGGAATATCCATGAAGCTCATACCCGGATATTACGGTGTGGATGGTGAGCGTGTGTTTGTTGCGGCGTCAAAGACCGTGACCGTCACGCGCGCCGGCGATGTGTCCGTAAGCTTTTGTGAGCCGTATGAAATTTTTGCCGGCACCGGGCTATCCGCGGCGGAGTGCGCGCAGACCTTTCTTGCCCCGCTGATTCGCAATGCCGGAGACGCGCGGGTATCTCTCTCCGGCGTTGACTCGCAGGACGGCGGCATTACCGTAACGTTCGATTATTATTTGTCCGGGGGCAGGGTGTTTCTCGGTGGGAACGCCTTCACCGTGACCTTTTCCGGCGGGCGGCTCGTTTCGGCGGAGCTGAAAATATCGTCATTTGATGCGATAGAAGAGAGACTGACGCTGCTTCCGGCGCTTCAGGCCGCGGCAGTTTCCGATGATGCCGCGCTGGGCTATTCCGGCGGAGAGACGCTGCGCCCGTTTTGGTATGACAGGAGGGCGCTGACGTGAGCGGAGCGAGAATAAAGACGATTGTTCTATGCGCGCTTGTGATACTAAACGCCTTGTTGCTTGCCGTAACGCTGTGGAACGGAGTCTCCGCAAGAGAGGAGCGGCGGCGGATCAACACAGAGCTGCTTGACGCGCTGCTCGCCGCCGGAATTGAGGTTGAGTGCGAGCTTGACTATACCCCCGCGCCCGCACCGCTGAAAAAAAAGCGCGACGCCGCCTCGGAGGGACGTATTGCCGCGGCGATTATCGGTGAGAGCCGCTGCGCCGAAAACCCGCCGGGCGGCGCCGTAGTGCTGTATTATAACGACATCGGCTCGCTGTACTTCAACGCGCGCGGCGGATTTGTCGCGGAGTTTGATGACGGTGTGCCGCTGGGCGGAGGCGCTGAAAAGGTTGCGGCGCGTTATATGGAAAAAATGGGCGTGCCCGTATTTGAGATCAATACCTTTTCAGAGGGTAATATGACGACCGTCGTCATTACTACCGCCTGCGCGGATCTGCCCGTATTCAACGCTCGGGTATCGTTCGAGACGGAGAACGGCGTGCTTTACCGAGTGTGGGGACTTGCCGCGGTTTTGGCTTCTTCATCCGCGGAGGAGGAGGGAGTTGAGCTGCCGACGGCGCTGCTCACGCTTGCCGGGGAGGTGCGGCGCGGCGCGGTGCAGCTTTCACGTATTATATCCGTCACACCGGGCTGGGTGCTGGAGCCGGACGCATTCGGCGGCGGACGACTTGTTCCGGGCTGGCGCGTTGAAGCCGATACCGGTGTGTGGTTTATGAACTCCGCCACGGCGCAGTGCAATCCTGCGGAATGGTAATACCCGCAGTCGCGTTTGCCCCGCGGACAAAAGCTTATTGACATGCGCGGGATGATAGTGTACAATGCCTTGGCGCGCCCCCGTAGTTAAATGGATATAACGGGGTCCTCCTAAGACTCAGTTACAGGTTCGATTCCTGTCGGGGGTGCCAAAATTAACTGACAAAAAAGATGTCAGCACTGAAAACCCGCTCAGTGAGCGGGTTTTCAGCATCTCAAAAGCAGATTTTCGCGCTTCGAAAAAAATACTGCTTTTCGAGCCATTTCCCATTCGGGCAGGATTCGAACTCTTACGGCGCAGACTTGCCCGAATAAACGAAAAACCGAATACAAATCAAACCGAAGCCCGCTGAAATAAAAATCAGCGGGCTTTTTCCAATGGAAGGAGAAAATCACGATGAATAAACAGGAACACGAACTATGGCAGACCATCGCCGAAATCGCGGGCGATAGATGGACAGAGGACACGGTTTTTCGGCTGACCGGGCGCGGCGCGCTTTTCACCTGCGGCGATTCGGACGGAAAATATATCTCCGCCAGCGAAAACGGTCTTCTCTCGGTCGGCAGTTTTTCAGAAGCCTTCCCTCACACGGGGATGGCTTTTTTTACGCCCGAATGGAGCAAGCAGTACGCCGGTTTTGAAAAGGCGATGAATGCCGCGCATGAGCTTGGCGGCAAGGCGTTTTGGGATGAGGTCTACTCGCCGGACATCGGTGAATACGCAGGGCTGCCCACGGAGGACTGCATCTGGAGCAAGCCGAACACCATGCCTGAGAGCGTGACCGACCGCTGCGTCAAATCCCATGAATATCTCTTTTTGTTCGCCAAAAGTCAGCGATACTATTTTGACTACAAAGCCATTCGCGAACTGGCTGTGGATGCAAGAAAAAACGGCGTCCACAAAGGCTCGGCGAAATACGCCAGGCCTATGACGGAGGGTGGCAGCATCCAATCACTCAACCGTAGCAATGGGCGTTCCCGATGCCAATGGGAGAATGGTCAGGCGCTTCGCAATAAGCGGAGCGTATGGACGGTTCCGACAAAAGGGATCAGCGATTCCCATTTTGCCGCATACCCTCCCGCGCTGATTGAGCCGTGCATCCTCGCGGGCTGTCCGCCGGGGGAAGTTGTCTTAGACCCCTTCATGGGCAGTGGCACAACGGCCATGACCGCCGCCGCGCTGGGACGGCAATATATCGGCTTCGAGCTGAACCCGGACTATATCAAAATCGCTGAAAAAAGAATTAAGGAGGGAAAATGACTATGCCAAACCATGTAACCAATATTATTACCATCGAAGGTGTGAGCGAAGACCGCCTTGCCGCCATCCTCGCAGCCGTCCGCATGGACGAAGTGGAAGGCCGCCGCTCGCTTGACTTCAACAAAATCATCCCGATGCCGGACGCTGTCTTTCAGGGAAATCTCGGCAATGAGGAGCGTCAGATATACGGCGAAAACAACGGCACAACGGACAAGTGGTGGCTGCGAACATCGGGTAATACGCTTTCAAGAGCCGCAAACATTGCGTATGACGGTTCTGTTTCTCCATCGGGCGAGCAAGTGTTTCAGCTTCAAGGCATTCGCCCCGCAATCTGGGTTGACATCACGCCAGAAAGCGAATCCGGCAATTAGCGCCGCCTGTCGTGTAATACAGGCAAACCCCGCCGGAGGGCAGACGGCAAATAAATATTTTTTTGGAGGAACACACCATGAAAAAGGCAATTATTCTCGCTCTTGCCCTCGTCCTCGTCATTGGCACAATGGCGGGTTGCGGCAAGACAGGTGACAATTCGGGCAACAGCACCACGCCCGGCACATCACAGGGCGGCACAAGCTCCACCACCACGCCGGACAGCACCAGTAAACCCGCCGGAAGCGGACTTGTCGGCAAGGCGGGCGACACCGCCAGTTATGGCACATACAACGGAAAGCCTGTTGAATGGCAAGCGTTGGCGGTGGATTTAACGGCGAAAAAGGCGTTGCTGATTACAAAAGACTGCATAACCGACAATCTGTATAACGAGGGCGACGATGTTGACAACACCACATGGGAAACGGCTACTATCCGTGAATGGCTGAATGGCGAGTTTTATTCGGCGGCGTTCACAGACGCGCAAAAGGCAAAAATCCTTGAAAGTGACATTGCCCCGCAAAGTAACCCCGAAAACGGCATATCGGGCGGCAACGCGACAAAGGATAAGGTGTTTATCCTGTCCGAAGCCGAAGTAAGGCAATATTTTTCATCCGACGAAGCAAGGACAGCAAAGTATGACGGTACAGGCGCGGCGTGGAGGACACGGACACCGGGCATTACGGGTTCAAGCGTGTGCTTTGTTTACCCTGACGGAACAATAAATACCGATGGCTTCCCCGTCAATCGCAACCATGAGGGGGATATTTTCGCCGTTCGCCCCGCGATTTGGGTTGACATCACGCCGGAAACGGAAAGCAGTCCTGCGCAAGAAAACACCGCACCGAGCAATGGCGACGGAACTTCCACCGACTGGCCGGACAACGAGTTTACACGCCTTGTTCCCAAGCCGGAAATCGGAACGCTTGCCGGAACCACTGGGGGCGAAGATAGATTTCTTGCAACGATTACGAATGTTCCCGAAGCCGATGGTTTGAATTATATCGCCGCTTGTCAAAACATGGGTTGGTCGGGAGATGTCACAGGCTACGAAGGCATGAGAGGCTTTGAATCGGTCAAGGACGGCTATTCGCTAAACATAGCGGTAAGAGGCGGCGGTATGACAATTCAAATCATAAGGCAATAACCCTGTTGGGTGCGCCGCCTGTCGCGCAATACAGGCAAATTTAGAAGACTGTGAGGTGGCAAGTGTTGAAACGACTACTGACTTGCCTGTTGGCGGCTATGCTGGTGTTCAGCCTTGCCGCCTGCAACGGCAAAGATAAAGGCGGCGGGGACGGTTACAACGCCTTTGTGAAAGCAATGACCGACATGAAAGAAGCCGGGGATAAACTGGCAAGCGAGGGCTTGGATTTTCAAGCGCAGAGTATGTATGGCTTTGCTGGCGCGTCCCTGTCCTCCTGCCGCTACGCCGTGGAGTATATCCTGTGGCTCAACCATTTTAGAAATCAACATCAAAGACGGTATGCCCACGGTGGACGTGGCGCTGAACCGGCTTGAAGCGGCGCTGCGTCCATATGGCAAGCAGTCAAAGCTCATCAAAATCGTTCACGGTTATGGCTCAACGGGCGTAGGCGGCAAGATTCGTTCCGCCGTCCGGCAGCGGCTGCAATCCAAGAAGGCGGCGGGCGGTATCAGGGATTTTATTCCCGGCGAAGAGTTTTCTATGTTCGATGCCTCTACTCAAAAAGCCCTTGCGCTGTATCATAATGAGCTTACGGGCGACCGGGACTACAACCGCTCGAACGAGGGTATCACCGTGGTGATTTTGAAATAAACGGGGAGAAAGCTATACCGGATCTATTTCGGGTGGAGCGGCGGCAGGTATGGAACGCTGCGGTTTCACTCGTTTATCTTGGAACGGCAGAAACAATTAAAGCGTTTGCAAGAAAAACTTCATGCGGAGGATTGGGATAAATGAGTGAGCAAATGAAATTCGAAGGATTCTCTCAGCGCACTGTTGATTTCATGTGGGAGCTTCGTTTCAACAATAATAAGACATGGTTTACGCAGCACAAAGAGGAATTTCAATGTACCGACTGATGGCAGCGTCGCTTTCAGCCGATATGGACGTCCAGAAATGTGAATTTTTCAGTAGAAGATGCAACGGCGCTTTCGTTCGGTGACAACGTATTTGATGCGGTTATCATATCAAACGCGCTTCATATTATGCCGGATCCGGTCGAGGCGATATCAAATATTTGGCGAGTGCTGAAACCAAACGGGCTGCTTATCGCGCCTACTTATTCGCACGGTCATTTGCGTGAACAGACATGGAATCTGAATGCTAAAATATTAAAGCTTATCGGGTTTGAAACCTACTCGAAATGGCCGCCCGATGAATATTTGGAGTTTATAGGAGAAAACGGCTTTAAGGTTGAAAATTGGCGGGTATTAAACGCGGTGTTTCCGCTTGTGTACCTTGAGGCTCGTAAGAGGAATTCAAATGAATGACTTAACGCAGAACATCGGCAAAATACACACCACACAAATGGGCGAAGAGCGAATAAGATG
This sequence comes from Oscillospiraceae bacterium, assembly GCA_031280325.1. GTDB lineage: Bacteria > Bacillota > Clostridia > Oscillospirales > Oscillospiraceae > JAIRRO01. The sequence continues at coordinate 743 of JAITGW010000041.1, read as the reverse complement.
CAATCTGAATCTGCAAACCGATGATGTAGTTGCATGGTGCAAGGACGTTGTGAAACAGGCGGATGTGATTATCGGGCAGGGAAAAAACTGGTATCTCTATAAGGGCGGTATGGTCATCACCATCAACGCGCATAGCTATACGATTATCACGGCGCATAAAATAAACGCAAGGATTCGTGTTATGTGCGAGCCGGATTATGAATGCCTTCCGGAATTTTTGTATCAGGCAATCTTTATCCCCGAAGGCGCAGAAGCACCACCAAGAAGCATAATAAATGACCCAGAGATATTTGTATATATTAAAGACTTTGGGACGCAGACGGGCGACTTAGGGGTGGCGGCAGAGCAAAACGGTCAAGTGGTCGGAGCTGCGTGGACGCGTATTATTCCGGCGTGCGGTCACGTTAACAGCAAAACACCCGAGCTTGCCTTTTCGGTATTGCCGGAATTCCGCGGCTTCGGTATAGGGATGAGGCTTATCAAAAAGCTGTTTGAGTTGCTGCGGGAAAGTGGATATAAGCAGACCGCGCTTTCCGTACAAAAGGATAACCCCGCCGTACGGTTATATCAGCGGCTCGGATATGAAATGTCAGGCGAACGAACCGACCACGCTAGACGTGAGGATTATCTAATGATAAAGAAATTATGATATTTTCAGAAAGGAAACGGCTCATGAACGAAATAATCAGATGCTTTGGAGGCACACCTACCTACATAGACTGCCATGACAGCTAATTGGGGCA
>JAITGW010000182.1 GCA_031280325.1 Oscillospiraceae bacterium | reverse complement strand
ATACGTGAGTGCGCGCATCTTGCCCGCGCGTTGAGCCGCGAACGCGTGCGCGATGAGCTTACGAAAACGCTCCTCTCTGAAAAACCGGAAACCGCGGCTGAGATCATCGCCCTCGGACTTCTTGCGCCGACGGTACCGGAAGCGAATCCGGATTTGGCGGAACTGCCGGCTCTTCCGGCGGAGCTTCCGCTGCGGCTCGCGCTTCTTATGCGCCGCTTGCGCGACTGCGGCGCGGTCAGCGACCCGGTGACGACGCTGCGCGCGCTGAAATATCCGCGCGCAGTGTGCGAAAGCGCCGGAATCGGCGCGCGCGCGTGCTGCGGAGCCTCTCGTTTTGGAATCAAGTCCGCGATCGCGAGGCACGGCTATGCCACGGGACGCTGCGCCGCAGCGTGCGAGGGGGCGCTTGCGGAGTATGACGACGTTATCGGCTCCGGCGAATGCTGTACTCTTTCACAGCTTGCCGTCGGCGGCGCGGACTTGCTTGCCGCGGGAATTCAACCGGGGCGGACCGTCGGTAAAACGCTTGATGCGCTGCTTTGTCATGTGATCGGAAATGCGGAAGACAACACACGGGATACGCTGCTTAAATTGATATAGCGTCCGCCGGACTTGACTTCGGACAGCGGCGCGGACTCAAAAAGCCGCCCTTTTGGGCGGCCTTTGCGCGCTATTTCACGGAGCCGTTTATCTCTGTCACCCTTTCGAGCAGCGCCTCCTTTTCCGGAATATACCCGTCGGGCACGCGCTTCAAATAATCCTCAAAGCTGATTTTTCCGCGCACAAGCAGGTTGTCAAGCGTCTGCATTGACGCGATTTCCGACCAGTAGCTCGACGCGCCGACGTCAAGCCGCAGAGACAAGCCGGAGCAGTCAAGCAGCGAGAAGTCGAACGACACGCCGTTTTCGGTTCTTGCGCCGTAATACGCTCGCATAAAATCCACATAGATTCTGCCCAGGTCTTCTATCGCCTGATAAAGGCTTTGGCGCGTCAGCTCATTCGGCACGCTTGACGCCTTTTGCAGCGCGATAATCGCGGAGGTGTTGTCGGGGCGCACGTCGCCGAGTGCGGCGGGGGTCGCGCCGAGAAACGTCTGTGTGTGTGACACGGACATTTCAATAAACTGCGCGATCTGAGGCGAAATATGCGCCGGCTCAATAATTTTAGCGGCGCCCGCGACGTCTCCGCCGGAGATTCCGATTGCGCTGCCGACGCGGTTGTCCCATTTGGCGATACGCGAGCGGTCATAAACGATTTTTGGGTGCGCCGTCGTCATGAGCGCAATCATACTCATGGCGAAGAGTTTGTTAATGAAAATCTGGTTCGGGATAAGCCCCGTGATCATCGCCTGACCGTGGAACGAATCCTGCACAAAATCCCATGGAAGCCACACAACGGGATAGCGCGTAAGCCCCGTATCCCACGGCGCGCGCAGCATCGCTCCGCGGACACTCTCCGCGCACCAGATCGTGCCGGTGTCTGAATTTTTCCACATTCGAAGCAGCGCCGTGACCTTGTCTCCCTGGTGAAGCTCGCCGGACGCCGCGCGGTTGGAGGCATCGGGGCGAAGCGATTGCGAGTCCGCGCCGGCAAGGCGCATGCGCGCCCTGGCGGAATCAAGCATTTCGCGCGTCTCGATTATGATATAAGGCTGACGCTCTACTCTGCGGTCGTTGACGTTGCCGAAAAATACGCGGCTGTTCTCAATGACCTCCGTCGCGACGCTTTCCGTATCGGAATCCCAATAGGAAAAGAGACAACCGTCGCCGTCAACGGCGGCGTTGCGCAAAAATTCCCGTATCAGCGAGCCCATGCGATTAGATTCGAACAAGCGTTCGAGCTGGGAATTCACCGCGGCGGCGCACCCCGAAGGAAGCGCTCCTGTTTCCGCGGCGGAAATCTTCGTCTGCGTTGAGCTTAGCGACGCGATTGTGAACAGCACCACGCGCTTCAGGAAATTGAACACCGGCGTGGGGAGACCGTTTGTGCGCACGCCCTCCCACTGTTTGCCGACAAAGAAATTTTCATTGTTGCGCACTGTATCGTAAAGTCCGATGCGCTCATTGAATTCAACGCCCGTCTCATATTCGCGCCAGACGGACTGCGCAGTAACCTTCCCGCTCATTTATTCTCCTCCCGCTCGCCCGCCGACGGGGCGCGGTCCGCCTCCGCGCGCTCCAAGCCATAAGAAAAGAGGTTCGCTAAGCCCTGGGAAAACGCCGCGCCTCCGATTTCCTGCGCGTCGCCGGACTGCGCGTTGCCCAACCGGCCGGCAAGCTCGCGAAGCTCCTGTTCAATGCGGCGAAGACGCGAAAAGGCGCTGTTGCGGGAATATTTGCCCTCCAGCTCTATTTTTCCTATTCGGCGGTCATGACCGATTGTCAGGAGAAGCTGCGTTAAAGCCAGCGCGGAGACGAGGAAAAACCCGGTGATAAACGCGATGAGACTGGTTGTCATTGTTTGTCCTCCTTTGGTTTTGTGATAGTCCGCAGTATAGCGGCAAAAACGAAAAGGGCAAGAAAAAGGAACAACTTCGATAAACGAACTTGTTCCTTGGGGGATTTGACCGGCGTTGCGCTTCCTATTTCACGAATTTCTTGCTGCTGTCCACCCAGTCGATATCCTGGCGCGCCTTGGCGAAGCCGACCGCCGGACCCTTTGCGCCAAGCACGAACACATCTTTCTCCTGCGCGCTCTTTTCGTTTGCGCGCGCACGAAACTGTTCCATGCGATACGCGTCCTTGGCGCTTTCCGCCGCCATCCCCTCGCCGGAGATATAGTTGCGCGCCCGCTCCTGTTCGCGGGAGACGATTTCATACGCCTCCGGATACGGGATGATATACACCTGACCCGCCTCAATGCCTTTCTTGAAGCGCCGCGCAAGCTCTACAGGGTCAATTCCGGTTGAGACATGCTCCTTGAGCAGGTCGATAACCTCCGGCGTGGTGTTATAGCCGCTGTTCTTGAACTGCGCTGGACGGCGAAGCTCTGTCGCCCAAATGTCCGTGTTAATGTTCATCGGACAAAGCGCGCTCGCGCCGATGCCATACGGCTTGAGCGCCATATAATATGTTTCCATGAGATTATTGACGGCAGCCTTCGCCGCCGAATACGGCGCAGTTGTGGCGCAGCCGCCCCAGCCGCCCATTGACGACGTGACCGCGATGTGGCACTCTGTCTTGTTTGCGTATGCCTTGATCATGCGCGGCACGAATATGACAAGACCATTGACCACAGCGTTAAGGCACACGCCCATGACCCAGTCGTAATCATCGAAAGTAGACGCCTCCGCCGGACCGAATGAATTTACGCCCGCTGTCTGTATTAGCAGATGCGGAGGACCGCCGAAACGCTCCTCGATCCTGTCCGCGGCCGCAGCGAACGCCGCGCGGTCGGTCAGGTCGAATCGCAGCGGCAGAACGCTTGCCGCATCGCAGCCGGAGAACTCAGCGATTTCTGTCACCGCGCGCGCAAGCGCGTCCTCACGGATGTCCGCAATTGCGATTTTCATGCCCGCTTCAGCGAAAACCTTGGCCTGACCAAGCCCCGCGCCCGCCGCGCCGCCTGTGATGAACGCGATTTTTCCTTTAAAGTCCTTCATTTCGTTCCTCCTGAAAATATATGAATTTTGTTTTCCGCATAATAGTGTGCGCCGTTCACGGCGGAGAACTTATTCGCTCTCAAAGTCGCTCTCTTCAAAGTCGCTGCCGGCGTCCTCGTCGGATTCGCCGTCCGGAGCCTCTGTCTCGTCGTCTTTTTCCGGATTTATATCAAAGCTCGGCGGGGGCGGTATTATTGTCTTCGGTACGGCGGACGTTGCCGCGGTCGGCGCGGGAGCGGCTTCGGGCGTCTGTTCCGCGGATTTATCCCGCGCGGCTGTCCGCTGTGCGGTTTTTTTCTCATCGAGACCGGCGGACTCTGCCTGAACGGCGTATTCCGAGGAGGAGTTCTCCGCCTGCTGCGCTTCATAAAGCGCCGCACGCCGGGCGAAAAACTCGCGCTTATCCTTTGCGTTCCAAAGCTTATTCAGATTTTCGTTAAAGCCCACAAGCGCGTTTGGGCATTGTTCCGCAAGCTCTCGCAGACAGTCAGATATGTTTTTCTTCGTCGCGGAGAAGGACTGTACAAGTCCGTCGAAAAACCGGACGGTGACGGCATAGCTTTTGCCTGTCGGGATTCCGTTATATCTGTGCGTCGTTACTGTTGTGTAAAGCCAGCAGGCGCGATCCTTACGGCGGAGCTTAAACGACCAGGGCGAGCTTATGATAAAAAAGCTTTTTGTAACCGTCACCGCGCCGAGCTTATACGTATTTGGGCTTGACAGCTCCTGTCCGACCTGCTCGTTTACCTTTTCGGCATCCTCGCCGTCCTGTGAAAGCCGCTTAAACTGCTTTGTCCCGGCGTAGCCGCCGATACGCGACGCCGCGGAGATGATGAGGAAAACAAACAACAGTATGAGCGCGGCGACAAGCCCGAACATAAGCCTTGCCCCGAGCTGCGGATTTGCGTTTATTTCTATTATATAAGGGGAAACATAATCGTCCGCCTCTGACGCGGTGATGCCCCAGGCCTCTGAAATTTCGGTGAGGATTTTGCTGCGGATCTGGTGGTCAAGGCTGCCGTATTCCGGTTTATAGATCCTGCCCTTGATTGTATAATAGCTCAGATCGTCCAGGTCAAACGTCGGCGGCTCCTTGCAGATTATGTACATGTCCTCAAGATCCATCGCGTAGAAATACGCGTCCGTCTTGTTATTGTTTGTGGTATAATAGCCCGTATCGAAATAATAATCGGCTATGCCGGCGACGTATCTGTCCCCGTTTGCGTACAGAGTCTCAAGCTCTGCGCCGAGAGTGATTTCCGGCAGTGCGCCGAATACGCTGCCCACGCGCGCGAGCCCGCGCGAGCAGGCGAAAATGCCGAGCGCGATTATGATCACGAGGAATAGGCAGAGCTTGTTGACGAATATACGCCCCATCTGCCTTTTGGCAAAGTTCTTCTCCATAAATATCCTCCAAAGCGTTATTTTGCCGATATCCTTTTGTGTTTTTGCGCTGTATCACAGGCGCCGCGAAACATTTTCTCCGGATTGTTATTGACACCGCGGCAGCTTTTTGTTATTGTATCACAGGCATGACGCGTTTGCAATCGCAATTTGCATTTGACAAACGGCGCGCTGTTTGCTAAAATATGCTCACGACGCTGGTGTGGCTCAATGGCAGAGCAGCGCACTTGTAATGCGCAGGTTGTCAGTTCGATTCTGACCACCAGCTCCATCTTCTGTCCTTTGCGGCTTTGATACAACAGACAGCCTCAAAACCCCTGTAAATCAGGGGCTTTTGCTTTATGTAAAGCGGCGAAAAGCGGGAAAGCGCGAAGACGAAGCCTTTAGGGGCGCGGTTCCGCTATTGCGGATCGCGCGTAAGCAACGGAAAAAAGGAAAAGCGGTACAATCAGCAACGCGATAATGATAAAAAGTTTTTTGAGTTGTGGCTGTATGCTAACCGGCGTCGATTTCCTTGTGCAGCCAGCGCAAGGCGTCGCTCAAACCGCCGACCTGATCGATAAGCCCGGCGGAGACCGCCTCCTCACCGTAAAGCACCGTGCCGATGTCCGCCGCAAGCTCGCCTGTTTTCATCATCATACTCAAAAACTCATCGGCGCGCGCCTTGGAGGCGCGTGTGACGAAATCCACGATCCGATCCTGAATCTTGGTGAAATAGTTATACGTCTGCTCCGCGCCGATGACGACGCCCGTAAGGCGCACCGGGTGTATCGTCATGGACGCGCTCGGCGCGATAAAGCTGCGGCGGGCGGCGACGGCGAGCGGCACGCCGATAGAATGCCCCCCGCCGAGGACGAGCGACGCCGTGGGCTTTGACATGCTTGAAATCAGCTCCGCAATGCCGAGTCCCGCCTCTATATCTCCGCCGACGGTGTTCAGAAGGATGAGAAGCCCGCGAATCTCCGCCGACTCCTCGATTGCGGCGAGCTGAGGCATGACATGCTCGTACTTCGTGCTCTTTGATTCCGGCGGGAGCAGTTGGTGTCCCTCGATCTGACCTATAATCGTAATGCAGTGGATCAAGCCGTGTCCCGCGGCAAGCTCCGCGCTGCCCATTTCGCGGATGTTTTCACTCTCGGTCCGGGCACTCTCCTTGTTTTCCGGCATAAAAATTCCCCCTTTGCGGTAGTGTTTACCGCAGACGGGGGAATAATACTGCTAAAATATGCAATCGGTTCCGCGCGGCTGCTTGTTATCCGCAGATCGAGAGCACTGCGGCGGCGAGCATTTTCGCCGTGCGAAACAGAGTGTCAAGCCCGATAAATTCATCCGCTCCGTGGATGTGATGGTCAACGCCCGGTTCCTCGCAGCCGAACGCCACGCCTCCGGGAATGTTATGTACATACGTTGTTCCGCCGAGGGCGAGCGTATAGCCCGGGTTGCCGGTGTATTGCTCGTAAATATCAAGCAGCGAGTTTACAAGCGGCGAATCCTCCGGCACGGCATGGCACATCGTCCGCGTATATTCTCCGGCAGAAAAACCGTGCGCCGCAAGCTTTTGGCCGACAATCCCGGGCAGCTCCAAAATGTCGCTTGACTGAGACGTGCGCGCGTCGAACGCGGCGGAAAGTCCGGTTGAATCAAGCGTCAGCACAGAAAAGCACAGAGTTAAAGCTCCCGTGACCGGATCAGCGGCGTCGATTCCGAGCGCCGCGCCCGAATGCTGTCCGTGCGGGAACAATTCCGCCAGGGCGCGTATTGCGTGCGTGGAGTCGCAGTCTGACAGCGGGAGGGCGGAGAGAAGCGGGAGCAGCGCCGTCTGCGCGTTTACGCCATCCTCCGGGCGGGAAGCGTGAGAGGGAGTGCCGCAAACAGTAACTTCAACGCCGGATTTTGCTTCGGCTGCGGAAATTTTTGCGCCGGTTTTTTGCGAATATTCAGCGCACAGCGCGTCAACATCAGCTTTGGAAACCCCAATAATGAGCGCGGACGCAAGGCTCGGAACAATATTCGCAGTGCCGCCGCCGGAAAGCTCAAGCACGCGCGCCGTCGCGGATTCCGGTTCCCGCAAGCGCGAAAAGTGCTGGCAGTATCTGCCCTTTTCAACGTTCACAAGAGGGTAATATGCGTCCGGGGCAATCGTATACTCCGGCGGTGAGTGCTTTTCGAGATAGCGCGCAATGTCAACGCAGCCCAGCTCCTCCGCCGATCCGACGAGGATGCGCGCGCCGCGGCTCAAGCCGCCTGAAATATCCCGCGCGCAGGCAAGGGCGTACATCGCGGCGACGGCGGGCCCCTTGTTGTCCATTGCCCCGCGCCCGAAAATCCTTCCGTCCCGGATGTTCATCGCGAATGGGTCGGATTGCCAGCCCTCGCCCGCTGTGACGGTGTCAGAATGCACTAAAAGTCCCAGAATAGGCTCCGTGCCGTCCGACCCCTGAACATCCGCGTATATCATGCAGTCCTCAAACAGCGCGGATTTCAGCGAGAGAGAGGCCAGGATCTCCGACGAGAGGTCAAGCGCCGCGCGAGCGCCGACGCCATACGGCGCGCCCGGCGCGGGAGCGCCGGCCACGCTCCGCACCGCGATCAGGCGGGAGAGATCTCCCAGAAGCGCCTCGCGGCGCGCACTGAACCAGTCGTCGATTTTCCGGCGCCGCTCATCAGATGTTTTCATATACCGCTAAAGCCCCCTTATATGTCATGAAGAGGTCAAGCTTTGAAATAAGCTCCCACGGAGCGTGCATTGAAAGCACCGGAACGCCCGCGTCAATCGTTTCGATATTGCGGTTTGCCATGAATTTTGCGATCGTTCCGCCGCCGCCCTGATCAACCTTGCCAAGCTCCGTCATCTGCCACAGCACGCCGCGCTCCGCAAACGCCCGGCGCAGCCTGGCCACGGTCTCCGCAGACGCGTCCGACGAGCCGGACTTGCCGCCGCTGCCCGTAAATTTCATAATACCGACGCCGTGGTTGATTTTCGCCGCGTTGTTCTTCTCTGAAACTTCCGGAAAATTCGGATCAAAGGCGTTGCACACATCGCTCGACAGGCAGAACGACCGCTCAAACGCGCGGGGCAAAACGGCGACGTCGCCGCCGCAGAGCTGTGCGATAAACGTCTCAAACGCCTGCGACCGGCCTCCCGTGACGCCGTCAGAGCCGACCTCCTCCTTGTCGGAGAGAATGCATACGGCGGTTTTTTCCGGCGTCCCAAGCCCGAGCATCGCGCGCAGGGCGGAGAATGCGCAGGAACGGTCGTCATGCCCGTATGCGCCGATGAGACTGCGGTCAAGCCCGGAGTCGCGCGCGGCTCCGGCGGGTACAGCCTCAAGCTCCGCCGAAAGGAAATCCGCTTCCTCGATTCCGTATTTTTCATTCAAAAGCTCTAAAACCGCAAGCTTAAAGCGGTCAGGGCTTTTTTCTCCGCCCGCAGGGCGGGATGAGATCAGAAGATTCAGGCTCTCGCCGGTGAAGGCTTCGGCGAGCGTTTTTTTGTTCTGTTCACGCCCTAAATGCGGAAGCAGATCGGTAATAAAAAATACAGGCTCGTCCGCCGATTCGCCGATTGAGACGTTAACGGCGGCGCCGTCCGCGCGGATCACCACGCCGTGCAGCGCAAGCGGCAGTGTTACCCATTGGTATTTCTTGATCCCGCCGTAATAG
>JAITGW010000148.1 GCA_031280325.1 Oscillospiraceae bacterium | reverse complement strand
TTGCTGACAGTGCATTCGCCGGCAAGGGCGCGGCGCCTCTGCTCAACTCCTCATAGGGCGCCAGCGCCAATACCGGTTTGGCTCGGGAGGGCCGTCGTCTCAGGGAGTCGCGTTGGCATCGCACTCACAAGGGGTGGCTGCCTTATCCCTCCCCGATAATCCCCCGGGGCCTCCCCGATTCCCTCGCTGGTCTGCGTGTGTGGTGCCCGGGTCTTCTGGGGATGAACGACGTCTGCTTGGGAGGCCCCGGGGTGGAAGATTGTCTCACTCCTGGCCCGGCGCAGTGCTGCCCCGTCGCAAAGCGTAAGCGGCGCGTTAAGCACAAGCTGCGCCTGACCCGGCGGCGTGTTTCCGATGCTCCTGTTCGCCGGCGTCCAATAGAACGCCGCCGTAACCGCTCCGCCGGCAAGCGTTATGGTGCCGTAAGCTACGCTGAAGGCTCCGTCAGTCTTGAACACGGCAAGAAGCGAGTAATGCCGTATCATCGCTGTTATCGGCGTATTCGACGTACCGATGTCCAGCACGTTCAGGTCGGGGAAATAATCCGCGCGCGGCGTCCCGTCATAGTCAAGCCCGGAATAAAGGGTTCTGTTCGTCCCGTCGCCGTAGAGGAACACGCGGTTGTCGCTGCTCCCGTTGAAAATCTCGGCAAAGCGCATACGTTCGACCTCGCACCGCATTGTTTCCGGGTACGTATATCCGATTTCAATCGTGTCCGTTCCCGCTGCCGGCGCGCTCGCGAACATAACTGTACCGTTTGTTAGATTTATACTGTAGTCCGCCGCGGCGTATTCTGTATTTGTGATCCGATTGCGGACAAAATCTACGGATTGCAGTGATTTTTCCGGCAGCTGAAATACGTTTGCCGATCCTGTGGGCGAAAATCTCACCCGCCGCCGCCCGTTGAGCTTGTTCACTCGCTCAAGCGCGGTTCCGCCGCCGCCCGGCTGACAGGCCACGGCAACAAGCGGACGATAACCCTCCACTGAGGCGACGGCGCTCACACCATCCCAAACGTAATAACCGTCGCCGTTCTGGATATACACCGATCCGCCGAAGCCGAAAAATCTCGTGTCATCGTCCGCGATCGTTTCGCTCTCGGGCAAAATCGGCGTTGCCGCGCCGCTCTTCACGTCAAGCTCCCAAAGGCTGCCGCCCGCCGCAAACACCGTCGTCTCCCGCTCGCCGACCATTCCGTTCCAGACTCCGCGTACGGGGCCGTCCCAGGCTTTTTCCGCAATCGCGCGATAGCCCGGCCGAAGCTGAAGTCCGCCGGAATCCGTAATGCGAAAGTTGCGCATTTCCGCCGCCTCACCCGCTTTGAGCTCCGTCTCACCGTCGGGATTCTCGTTCAGACCGAGCCAGCGGCTGATTTTGAATACCGAGTCTCCCGTTATGCTCATACAGTGACCTCGCTGTCCTCTTCAAGCCGCGCCCCGCCGTAGAGATCCTCAATCGGCTCGAAGCGGCGCGCCTGACCGGAGGCGCGCCGCGCCAAAAGCTCCTGATACTTGCGCTCGTAATAGCTTGAGACCGCCGGATTCTCGTCAAGCACAAGCCGCGCCGCCAGGGCGCAGGGCAGTATGCTTTGGCACAGAAAATCGTCCAGCCCAAGCTCGTCGTCAAGCGACAGTATCGGCGGGCAGGTCGGGCGGCGCCCGTCCCCCGCGTCCTCCAGCGTGTCCGAATATGGATACAACTCCCCGCGCACCTGGGTGAGAACGCCCAGCGTCCGCTGGAGATAGTCGCGGTTCTCTATACGCTCCGCAAGCCCCGTTGTCTCCGACAGCTCGTCAAGCAGCGCCATTGTAATTTCAAACACAGCCCTTGCTGTTGTCGCCATGCGTGCTTCCTCCTTTTTTGTTCCGCGCGGCAGACGGTCGTTGCCGCCCGCCGCGCCCTCGGATAATTTTACTCCGCGCAGTACACGAACAAGCCGTTCGCGCGGCTGTTGAGTACAAACGCGTCGTGATAGAACCGGCATTCTCCCACGTCGCCGTCGATACCCACGGGATTCTTCTGGACTCGCATGGTTTTCAGCTTCATCGGGTCGGCGGTGGCGTCCTTGTGCTTGATGAGAAACGCCACGCCCTCCGGCAGATACACATCCGGCACGGCGACAATTTCCATGCCGTCAAGCCGTCCGACAACGCCGTTTGCGACAGCCTCCTTGCCGAGCGAGTCAATGCCGACGATCTCGCTTGCAAGCTTTGTGAGAATATAAACCGACTCCGCGATGAAGATGGCGCGTCCGGAGCGCGGCACAAGCTCGTTGCTCATCTGCGCCGACGCGGAGAGAATCTCCTCAACCACATTTTCTTTTGTCAGCGCGGCGCCCGTCTTGCTAAGACCCGCGCCGTTACACCATTTGTCGAAGCGGTACTTGTCGATCTCCGGCGTGCAAACCTCGTCCCAATTGCTCTTGAGCTGCTCGTTGCAATGCTTGACGTTGAGCTGATCGCTGCTGTTGCCGGCGTCGATTGAAAATGTAAACGCCTTGTCCTGAGTCATCGTCAGCGTCTGCTTTGTGTCGCCAAGCTCACCGATTTGACCAAAGCGCCCCGTCGCCGCCGCGCGGTTATAATCTGTAAGCGTCACTTTATCGATCGTGTATACGACGACGCTTTGCGCGCCGTCGAACTCAAAGCGCCCTCCGGCGTACTTCTCTGTGAACGACTGCTGCTTAAAGCGGTCGGCGACAAGCGGTGAATATTTTGTAGTGTAGTTAATTGCCATGCTTCGTTTCCTCCGTTTAATTATTGATTTTTAGTCTCTTTTGTGCGCTGTAAGCATTATCTGCCGCCGTACCAGTCGGACTCAATCTCGCCGCTGCCGAGCGGCGCGCCGTCCGATGTGCGGGATCCTGTGGAGCGCAACGCGTTGCGCCCGCGTTTTTCCATATCGGCAACCTTGCCGCGCAGCTGCTCCGTCTCATACTGCCGGTATGCCTCAAGCAGCGCTTTTCCGCCCTTGACGGCGTCCCAAACCTCCGCCGGAATTGTCTTTGGATCAAAGTCCGCGCCGTATTCCGCGGCGAAAGCCTCGATTTCCCTGTTGCGGCTGCGTCGCTTCTCGCGCACAATTTCTTCCGGAAGCCGCTCGCGCGCGGCGCGGTCGCGCCTGATTTGCGAAAGCGCCTGCCCGACGGAAATGTTGTCCCGCGACGCAATTCTGTTTGCCCTCACCGTATCGACAAATTGGTATAGCGTCATCCCTCGCTCCGCCGCGACCGCGCGGAGCATTTCCGTGTGTTCCCGCGCCTCGCGCAGCTGCTCCGCGGCGTCGTCGAGCCTGTCGCGAATTCTGTCATAGTCCAGACCTTTCTGCGCCAGCGGGATAATCGCCTCCCGATTGACCGTAAGCTCCAATCCAAGGTGCTTGAGTACAAACAGTCCGCCCGGCGTTTGCGCTCCGTCCGGCTCATCCTCAACTCCCCATTCAAGCGGATTTCCCTCCGCGCCGTCAAAACTCTCGCCGGGTTCGGCAAGAGTATCCTGCGGCGCGGAATATTCCGGCGCGTCGTCCGTCCCCGCGCTCTTGTCGGCGCGCATCGTGACTTCGGCAATTCCCTCCGCCTGGTTTTGCGTGATTTCTTTTTCCTTATTCAATTGCGTATCTCCTTTCGTTTCGCCTGGTTTGGCGGTTTTTGTATCCGGCGGCTCCCGCCGTCTGGCGCGTAAGATACACGGAAAAGAAAATAATGCAAGAAAAAGGAACAAACCCCTTTTGCTGGTTTGTTCCTTTCCTCGCGGAGCAGCAGAACGCAAACTCCCGTGCCTCCCCATGCCCCGCCGCTGACGGATGCTGCGGCAAAAACGAAAGAGAACGCCGCAAGGCGTCCCCTTTTGTCCGTATTTAATCGTATGCCGCTCAGCCGTCAATTGTCAACAGCCGCCAAATCCTCCCGCGTGATTTCCGATAACTGTTCCCGCGTCGGCGGCGTCTCCAGCGCCGCGAGGCGGTCCGACTGAGCGGCGATCACCCGCTCGAACAAATTACGCACCTCGCGCGCATTGCCGAAATTCCGCTCCCGCG
>JAITGW010000031.1 GCA_031280325.1 Oscillospiraceae bacterium | reverse complement strand
CAGTATCCGAGCTTACGCTTCCCGCGCTGAAAGCCGCGATACTCGCCTCCGCCGGCGCGGTATACGGGCGTGACTCGCGCTATTTCGACACAGGGCGCAGCGTTCTGACAAAGCGCTTGAGGCGGCGGGAATATTCAAAGCTCCCGAAAGCGCTCGCCCTGCTGGGATACACGCTGCTGCGCGATATATTTGACCGCCGCGGCAAAAAATCCGCATTCACAAAGGAGTAACGCCATGACCGCGATTATCGGACTTGCCAAGCGCGCGAAACGTCTGCTGCGCACCCTGCTTAGCCGCTGTACAAAGGTATACCTCTCCCCTGTTCGGCGGATCGACCGCGTAAAAACGCGCGAGCGGGTCGTGGCGATAACCTTTGACGACGGACCGTGCGCCGCGGCGTGCAGCCCCGATACACACGGCGGGCGCGCGCTTACGGACGTAATACTTGACACACTCTCGGAATTCAGCGCGCGCGGAACGTTCAACGTCGTCGGCGACACGGGTGAAAACTATCCCGACAGCGCGGGCGCAGTCTCGACACCGTATTGGAGCGGCACGAAATTTGACCACTATCCCTCCTTCGGCGACGACGCAAACGGCGGCGCAAAGAACCAGCCGCGCATTATCCGCCGAATAATAGACGAGGGACACGAAATAAGCAGCCATGGCTATCGCCACATTATCTTCGGAGAATCGAACCGGGTCTATTCCGCGCGGAAAAATCTCGGCTCATTTGACGCCGCCGCCGAGGATCTGCGGCGTTTGCACAAGCTTATGGCGCGCGAATACGGATATACGCTGCGGCTGCATCGCCCTCCCCACTATGTTGACCGCATTCCCGACGGTACGACAAGCTTCGACGTACTCGCCTCGCTCGGCTATCAATACCTCGGCGCGTCATATGACGGATGCGACTGGCTGCCGCAGAGCGCGGGCTATGACGCGGAGGTGCGCCACACCCGCGCGGGGCTTGACGCGCTTCTCGCGCGAAATCCCGACGCGCTGTGCGGACAAATCATCTTCTCTATGGATGGTTTTAACATGGCGCTGCGCTCTCCCGTGGCGGACGGACTGCGCGGAATGCTGGAGGCTCTCACCGCTCACGGCTATCGCGTCGTGACGCTCTCCGAGCTTATCACGCTATCTCCCCTGTCCGATCTTGCCCCGGGCGAAGCGGGCTTTGACAAGCTTGCGTGGCTGCTTGCGCGCGGATACACAGCGGCGTTCCGTGACAATACCGCGAGAATGCAAAAGCCTGTTACGCGCGGCGAGCTGATTGCGATGTTCGCGGAAAACGCGCCGGCACGGCGCGTCGAACTCATAGAAAAAGACAAAACCGCCCGCGTTCTGCCGGATATTCCCGTTACGCATCCCTATTCCGGCGCGGTAATCTGGGCAGTTGAGCTTGGAATAATCCCCGACTCCGCTCCCCTCGGCGCGGATAAGCCCGCAACGCACGCGCTGCTATGCAAGCTCGCGGCGAATTACGGCGCGCAAACTGCGGAAAGCTCCGCAGCGCTCACGCGCGGCGCGGCGATAGACACGCTGTATGAGCTTGCGGTTGCAGGCAAAATCCCGCCCGCGCTGAAAACGGGGGAATAGTCCGTGACGTTTGCCTCCGCGGCGTTTTTGTTCCGCTTTCTGCCGCTGTGCCTGGTCGCGTATTACCTGACTCCGGCGATTCGCCTTAAAAATCTTGTGCTAATCGCCGCCTCCCTGATATTTTACGCGTGGGGAGAGCCCGTTTGGGTCGCGCTTCTCCTGTTTTCAACCGCTGTGGACTATACCTGTTCCCGCCTCATGACGGGGCGGGAGGGGAGGCGGCGCCGCGCCTGCCTCGCTTTGTCGGTCGTCGTCAATCTCGGACTGCTTGCTTTCTTCAAATACTCCGCATTTTTCGTCGGAAACCTCAATTCTCTGCTCGGCGTGAGCTTGCGCGCACCGCAATTTGCGTTGCCTATCGGCATTTCATTCTATACTTTTCAGACAATGTCCGCGACGCTTGACGTATATTACAAGCGCGTAAACGCGCCGCGCTCTCCGCTTGATTTCCTCTGCTTTGTTTCCTTGTTTCCGCAGCTTGTCGCGGGTCCTGTCGTGCGATATTCCGACATTGCGCACGAACTACGTGACCGCACGCCGGATATTCCGGGCGGCACGCGCCGCTTCGTCGTTGGTCTCGGCAAAAAGGTACTGCTTGCCAACACCGTCGGCGCGCTCGCCGACGTATATCTCAAACACCCCGAAACGGTGACTGTTTTCGGCGCGTGGACCGGCGCCGCGTGCTTTGCGTTCCAGCTCTATTTTGACTTCTCGGGATACTCTGACATGGCAATCGGACTCGGTCTGCTCTTCGGCTTCCACTTCAAGGAGAACTTCAACTACCCGTATGCCGGCCGCTCCGTCACGGATTTCTGGCGCAGATGGCACATGTCGCTGACGACGTTTTTCCGCGATTATCTCTACATTCCCCTCGGCGGAAACCGCGCGGGCACGCCGAAAACTGTCCGCAATCTGCTCATCGTCTGGCTGCTCACCGGGCTTTGGCACGGCGCAAGCTGGAATTTCGTTCTGTGGGGTCTGTATCTGTTTCTTGTCCTCGCGCTGGAGCGGTTTTTCCTGCGGAAAATCCTCGATCGGATTCCCGCGCTTTTCGGGCGTATCTATATGCTTCTCGCAATGCTCGTCGGCTGGACTCTGTTCTATTTCACAGAGACGCGCGCCGCTTTTCTCACCCTCGGCGTGATGTTCGGCGCCGGCGGCCGTGCGCTTGCGCGCTTTTCGGATTTCCCGCGAATTGCCTCCCACGCGCTGTTTTTTGCCGCCGCTGTTATCGGGCTTTTCCCATGGGCAAAGAAAATCCCGAACACCCGCACCGTCTCGCTGCTGCGCGCGCTCGCGCTTGCCGCGCTGTTTGCCCTCTCTGTTGCCGCGATGGTCACAGAGACATTCAATCCGTTCATATATTTTCGGTTTTGAGGTATGCATATGGGAAAAGCGCACTTGTTTGACTCTATCGCAGCAGGTATTATCGGCGCGGCGCTGCTCGCGTTCACCGCGGTGTCACTGTTCGATACGGACAAAACCGTCTCCATAACGGAAAACCGCGAACTTGCGCCGCGTCCCTGCTGGACTCTCGACACATGGCTGTCCGGACGCTTTACGCTCGACTATGAGACGTATCTATCCGACACGCTGCCCCTGCGTGACGGTTTTTTCGCCCTTTCAAACAGCGTAAACAGATATTTCAAGGAGCTTGGCGTGACGGGCGGACGATGGATCGGCAGCCGATTTCTCTATCGTGACATGGCAATGGGACTCTACATTCCGGAGTCTGAGGCGATTTTTGCCTTTGCCGACGCTGTCGGCGCGTTTGCGGACGCTCATCCGGATCTGCGCGTCGCGGTGCTTCCCGCGCCGGCGTCGTTCTCATTTTACGCGCCGGACGCGTACAAATCTCCTGAAAACGACGCGGAGGGCAAATACCGCGAAATACTGCAAGCCCTGCCCTCGTCCGTGACCGGCGTTGACGCGTATTCCGCGCTGGAGGCGCACCGCGACGAGTATATTTACTTCCGCACAGACTATCACTGGACGCAGACGGGCGCATATTATGCCTATACCGCGTTTTGCAAGGCTGTGGGTATATCTCCCGCACCGTTGTCGGATTTCCGCCGGGCGGTTGCGCCGTATGAGTTTGTCGGCGCGCTCGCGAGGGAAATGCAATACCCCGAGGAGCTTACCGAAAACCCGGATTATATCGAGCTTTTTTATCCCGACGACACCGTTACTGCGTCAGCCGGCGACTGGCCGGAGCTTATTCCGCGCGAGCTTTGCCTTGTCGGCGGCGAAATTTCTGACGGCGATTATCTCTTCTCGCTGTTCATGGAGGGCGATCACGCGCTTGCGCAAATCAACTCGCAAAGTGACGGAGGAACACTCTTGGTGATTAAAATCTCTCACGCGAATCCTCTGTCGCCTTTTCTCGCGCGGCACTATTCGCGGATTATTTATCTCGACCCGCGCTATTACAAAGGTTCGCTTTCGGAATTTTTGAACAGCCAGGCTGTTGACGACGTGCTGATTCTGCCAAAAATGCTGCTGGACTCCGGATTTTCGGAATTTCTGCTCAGCTGAGAAATTCCTTGTGCCATGCATCTGCAAAACTTTTCAAAAAAGTGATTGACAAACAACGGCTCCTTTGCTATAATAATCACCGTCGCACGGAGGACGGGAGCATAGCTCAGCCGGTTAGAGCACTTGCCTTACAAGCAAGGGGTCACAGGTTCGAGTCCTGTTGTTCCCACCAAATCGTCCGCGCGCGTTTTATGGCCCAGTAGTTCAGTTGGTTAGAACGCCAGCCTGTCACGCTGGAGGTCGACGGTTCGAGCCCGTTCTGGGTCGCCAATGGGCGCTAAAGTGAAATTTAGCGCCCGAAGTCTTGTTTTTTTGTGTGCAGATTTTGTCTGCCTCTGTAGCTCAGTTGGTAGAGCAGAGGACTGAAAATCCTCGTGTCGTTGGTTCGATTCCGACCGGAGGCACCATTTCCAATGGATAATCAAAAAAATGCGGTGTGGATTGTGCGTTGTCAGTTGAACACGCGGGCGTAGCTCATCCGGTAGAGCGCCACCTTGCCAAGGTGGAGGTAGCGAGTTCGAGCCTCGTCGCCCGCTCCAGTTTTCCTGGTCCGGAAACTGGAGCTTTCTTTTTCATCCCTCCCGTGCGGAAACATACTCTGGGCGGCGGTTCCGGCGACATAGCCAAGCGGTAAGGCATGGGTCTGCAAAACCCTGATTCCCCGGTTCGATTCCGGGTGTCGCCTCCAACAATTGAAACACCGCCTTTCGGGCGGTGTTTTGGTATATCTGAAAATCAAAAAGATAAACTCATCTCTCGCCGGAGGCATCCCGAAAAACTGCCCCAACCCCAAATAGCGCGTATGAGCTGAAAAACACGGAGGATTTTGAGAAATGAAAAAGCCCTTTGCAACCCTTGAAAAGCTTGAGGAAATCGCGGCGCGCATTCCAACGCCGTTTCACCTGTATGACGAGCGCGGAATCGTCGAGAACGCAAAGCGTCTTAAAGCCGCTTTCGCGTGGAATTCCGGATTCCGGGAATATTTCGCGGTTAAAGCGACTCCGACGCCCGCGATTCTTCGGCTGCTTGCCGATATGGGCTGCGGGCTTGACTGCGCGTCGATGGCGGAGCTTGTCATGGCCGAAAAGCTCGGAATCATGGGCGATGGAATTATGTTTTCTTCAAACGCCACTCCGGACGGCGAATTTATTAAGGCGGCGCAGCTCGGCGCGATAATTAACCTTGACGATATTACGCACATCGGAGCGCTTAAAAATCTTACCGGTATACCGAAAAAAATCTGCTGCCGCTTTAATCCCGGCGGCTCGTTTGAGATCGCCAACAAGATTATGGACAATCCCGGCGACGCGAAATACGGCATGACGCGCGAGCAGATTCTCACCGCGTTCCGCGAACTGCGGGGACTCGGCGCCGAGGAGCTTGGGATTCACGCGTTTCTCGCCAGCAATACGGTATCGAACGACTATTATCCTGTGCTCGCGTCACAGCTGTTCCAGCTTGCGGTTGACGCAAAGCGCGAGACGGGCGCCAATATCACTTTCGTCAATCTCTCAGGCGGCGTCGGCGTTCCCTACAGACCGGAACAGCAGCCGAACGACATAGCGGCAATCGGTGACGGCGTCCGCCGCGTTTATGAGGAAATTCTTGTGCCGAACGGACTGGGCGACGTCGCGATTTATACGGAGCTGGGGCGCTTTATGCTTGCGCCATACGGCGCGCTTGTGACGCGGGCAATCCGCGAAAAGCACATTTATAAGGAATATATCGGTGTTGACGCGTCGGCGTGCGACCTCATGCGTCCGGCGATCTACGGCGCGTATCACCACATTACCGTCATGGGCAAAGAAAACGCCCTGTCCGATCATATTTATGACATTACCGGCGCGCTCTGCGAGAACAACGACAAGTTCGCGATCGACCGGGCGCTTCCGAAAATCGACGGAGGCGATTTGCTTTACATACATGACGCGGGCGCGCATGGACGCAGCATGGGCTATAACTACAACGGCAAGCTCCGCTGCGGCGAGGTGCTGCTTAAATCCGACGGGAGCTTTGAGCTTATCCGCCGCGCGGAGACACTTGACGATTATTTCGCGACGCTTATTTGGTGATTAAAGGAAGAATATTTACGACATGAACCGTAAAAGAGTGGTATTTAAGGTCGGCACAAGCACGCTGTGCCACGGCGGGCGCGGACTGAACTTCCGCAACATCGACGGGATCGCCCGCGCGCTCTCCGACATTCGCAACGAGGGGTATGACGTCATTCTCGTCTCCTCCGGCGCGATCGGCGCGGGCGTCGGCAAGCTCAATTTGACCGAGCGGCCGAGCGAGCTGCGCGCAAAACAGGCTGTCGCCGCCGTTGGCCAATGCGAGCTTGTGCACATCTATGACAAATTTTTCGGCGAATACGGCATCACGATCGGGCAGATTCTGCTCACGCGCGCAGATATCAGCCGCGCCGCGTCGCGCGCAAACCTCGTCGGCACGTTTGAAGCTCTGCTTGGCATGGGAATCATCCCCATCGTCAATGAGAACGATTCGGTCGCGTTTGAGGAGATTGAGTCCGAGCAAAAGGTTTTCGGCGATAACGACACTCTCTCCGCCGTCGTGGCGGGGCTTGTCTCCGCGGAAAAGCTTGTGTTGCTCTCAGATATCGATGGTTTGTATGATCATGACCCGAATAAATCAGAAAACGCTTCTCTCATTCCTGTCGTAACCGAAATAACTTCGGAAATAATTTCCCTTGCCGGCGGAGCGGGCTCCGCGCTGGGAACGGGCGGCATGGCGACAAAGATTCAGGCCGCGATCGAGGGCGCGAAATACGGTATTGAAACCGTTATTGTCAACGGCTCGCGCATTGCCGATATTTACGCCGCCGTACACGGCGGAAGCTCGGGTACGCGCTTTTGCCTTGCGGTGCCGCAACACTAAACTGAAGGGCGGA
>JAITGW010000018.1 GCA_031280325.1 Oscillospiraceae bacterium | reverse complement strand
CACGGTCATGAGGATCACGTCGGCGCGCTGCCCTATGTAATGCGTGAGGTCCGCGCCCCGATTTACGCGACGCCGCTTACAGTCGGGCTTATATCACTCAAGCTGGCGGAGCATGATCTGCTTAAAAAGACGGAGCTCGTCACGATGCACGCGGGAGAGGCCGTCAAGCTCGGCTGCTTCAAGGTCGAGATGATCCACATCAACCACAGCATACCGGACGCTGTCGCGCTGGCGATAAAAACCCCCGTCGGCATGATAATCCAAACGGGCGATTTCAAGGTTGACACAACGCCCGTCTCCGGCAATATGATTGACCTTGCCCGCTTTGGCGAGCTTGGCAACCGCGGCGTTCTCGCGCTGCTGTCGGATTCGACTAACGTCGAAAAGCCCGGATATTCCACGAGCGAGCGCAAGGTCGGTCAGCGATTGGACGATTTGTTCCGCGGCTGCACCCAGCGAATTCTGCTAACAACATTCGCTTCGAATGTATACCGCATACGTCAAACCATTGACTGCGCCGTGAAATACGGGCGGCACGTCGCCGTCACGGGACGCAGTATGGAAAATATCCTCAAGGTATCAACGGAGCTCGGCTATATCGACGCGCCGAAAGGTACGCTTGTGGACGTGAACCAGATCAAAGGTCTGCCTCCGGAAAAAGTCGTCATCATCACGACGGGCAGCCAGGGCGAGCCGATGAGCGCGCTGTACCGTATCGCGTTCTCCAGCCACCGTCAGCTTGAAATCAAGCCCGGCGACAGGATTATCATCTCCGCCTCCGCCGTTCCCGGCAACGAGAGGGAGGTTTCCCGCGTCATCGACGAGCTGTTCCGCCGCGGCGCGGAGGTTGTTTACGATAAATATACCGACCTGCACGTCTCCGGTCACGCGTATCAGGAAGAGCTGAAAATGATGATCGCGCTTACAAAACCGAAATTTTTCATCCCCGTTCACGGCGAGCCGCGCCACCTTTCCACCCACGCGCAGCTTGCGCGCCAAATGGGCATAGACCCGCGCAACATCATGATCGCCGACATTGGCAACGTCATCGAAATCACGGGTCGGAGCATGTCGAAAAACGGCGCCGTTCCCTCCGGACGCGTACTTGTTGACGGAACCGGAGTCGGCGACGTGGGAAGCGTCGTCCTGCGCGACCGCAAGCACCTTGCGGAGGACGGCATGCTTGTCGTCATCGTGAACATCTCAAGCGAGGACGGCAGTCTTGTCACAGGTCCCGATATCATCACGCGCGGTTTTATATACGTCAAGGAGTCGGAGGAACTCATGCGCGACCTGAAGGAAGTCGTACTCGGCACTCTGGCGGACTCCGCGCCAAAACTGCGGTCGGACTTTTCCGCGCTTAAAAACGCGATCAAGGCCGATATGTCGCAGTATCTGTACAAAAAGACGAAACGCAACCCGATGATTCTCCCGGTGGTGAGCCAGATTTAGCCGTGAATATTCAGATCTTTGGAAAGAGCAAATGCTTCGACACGAAAAAGGCGGAGCGCTGGTTTAAGGAGCGCCGCGTCAAATTTCAGAGTATTGATATCGTCCGTTTCGGCATCAGCCGCGGCGAGTTTAGCAGCGTGAAAAGCTCCGTAGGACTCGCCGCCATGATTGATGAGGACGCCCGCAATATAGAGTCGTTGCGCTACCTTGCGTATGACGCCGACAAGGAGCAAAAGCTCCTTGAGGAGCCGCAGCTTATCAAAACGCCGATCGTCCGCAACGGACGCGCCGCGACCGTGGGCTATCGCCCGGACATTTGGGCGGCATGGGAATAATCGCGGCAAACGTTACACAATATTCACGTACAGGCTATTGCAATTTGTCCGGCGGACTGATATAATGGCGCAAATTCCATAAAATGTGGGTAAATTGGAGGAAATAACTTGGATATCAGCATTATCATAATGATTGTCGCGATGGTCGGTCTGTTTTTCTTTATGCAGCGCGGCGACAAAAAGAAAAAAGCAAAGCTTAAGGAAATGCGTGACAACATCGCCCCCGGCGATACGGTTACAACTATCGGCGGCTTTGTCGGCAAGGTTGTCCACGTCAAGGAGAATACCGTTGTGTTCGAGACGAGCGAGGACCGCGTCCGGCTTGAGATTGAGAAATGGGGAATCCAGACGATCGGCAAGCTCGACGAAGAACCGACGAAATAGTGCGGCGCGATACCTGTCCGCACTTCAGCGCCGCCAACCCAGAAATACGCGACATCTGATCCAACGCGCGGCGGCGCGATGCCTCAGCGCGGAGCAAGCGAAGAAGCTTCCCTTTCGGGAAGCTTTTTCGTTTGCACTGCGCCTATTTGTTTCCTGTGTTATACTCGTCAATCGCGCGTCCTATGCGCGCATATGTGTCAGGATAGATACAATCATCAGGACCGCCGTATGTCGCCGACGGAATGAAGTGCCCGTTCGGACCGTATTCGCGGCACGCGCGCAAAACCTCCTGCCGGACCTCTTCCTCCGTTGTGTCGTTGCGGTCGATTATCGAAGCCGCGGTGCCTCCCATAAAAGTAATGCGCCCGTCCGTCTCTTTCTGAAGCCGTACAATATCATTTTCCGGCAGCGCTCCCTGCCAAATGTCGATGTGAATATCGACCATATCGGGCACAATCGGCTCGCAAAACGAGTCCGAATGGTGCATGATAAGCACTCCCCGATCATGGATATATCCGAAGCACTTCTCATACTCGGGTTTGATGAATTCCCGCCACATTTCCGGGTCAAGGAACATTTTCGTCTTGCTGCCCCAGTCGTCAAGGTAGAGAATAATGTCCGGGCGCAGGTTTTC
>JAITGW010000006.1 GCA_031280325.1 Oscillospiraceae bacterium | reverse complement strand
GAATAACTGTTCGCGCGCGTTGTATAGATCCGTCACATCGCGTCATTATAAAACGCCGCCCTCTGACGCGGCAAACGGAGATTCATCTAAGATTTATTTTTTCGCTTGTATGTTTTCATACTGCGCCGCCCCAAGCAGAGGCTTTGTGCTGGCGGCGCTGACCGCCGTCGTAGAGGCGTTGTGCAGCAGCGCAAGCGTTGACGCGGAGATCGCGCCTGACAAACCAAGCGAGATGAGCGCGCTGTTGAAGCCCGCGATGAAGCCAAAATTGCCGCGAATCCGGCGCAGCAGCCGCAGTCCCAGGAGGCGGAGGGTAAGAATTCCGCGCAGATCGTCGCTGAGCAGGGTGACGTCGGCTGTTTCGCGCGCCAAAGCTGAGGCGTCACGCATGGCGACGGACACGTCCGCGGCGGCGAGGGCGGGGGAGTCGTTTATTCCGTCACCGACCATCAAAACCTTGTGCCCTGACGATCTTAGATTCTCGACAAACGCCTGTTTATCCTCCGGCAAAACCTGTGCGCGGCACTCGTCTATTCCAAGACGGCGTGACATTGCGCGCGCCGCCTGATCTCCGTCGCCCGTAAGCAGCACGATATGCCGCACGCCAAGCGCGCGCAGCCCCGCGACGACCTCAATCGCCTCCGGACGCGGAGGGTCTGCGATACACAGAAAGCCCGCCAGTCTGCCGTCCGCGCCGAGATAAAGCACAGAGGCGCCCTGCGCCTCGGCTTCAATTTGAGCGGACTGTTCCGGAAGAATCGGAATATGCTCATCCTCCTCGACAAAATGACGGCTGCCGATGACGACGCGCCTTCCCCCATAGAAGGTTGCGATACCGTGCGCCGCGATGTATGTTACGTCCGCGTGCTCCTCCTCGTGCGACAGTCCCTCTTCCTTCGCCTTTGAAATGACCGCGCGCGCAAGACTGTGCGGGAAATGCTCCTCAATGCACGCCGCCGTGCGCAGAACCTCGTCGCGCGTGAATCCGCCGAACGCTCCGACATGGAACACCTGAGGGCAGGCGGTTGTCAGCGTTCCCGTCTTGTCGAACACGACGGTATCAGCTTCTGCCGCGGCTTCCAGGAACTTGCCGCCTTTGATGACAAGCTTGCGGGAGGCCGCCTCCCGCATTGCGGAGATGACGGAAATGGGCGTTGAGAGCTTGACCGCGCAGGAATAATCTACCAGCAAGGCGGACAGCGCCTTTTGTGCGCCGCCAAGTGCGAATGCGGCCGCTGCAAGCGCAAAGCTGAACGGCACGACTTTATCCGCCATGCGTTCGGCTCGGCTTTGCACGCCGGCCTTCAAGCTCTCAGAGCGATCTATAAGATCAACGATCCGCGCGATACGGCTCTCGGCGGCGACAGATCGCACCTCGATAACAAGCGAGCCCTCCTCAAGCGCGGTTCCCGCAAATACGGTGTCTCCCGGGCGTTTGAATACGGGCGTGGACTCTCCGGTAAGTGATGACTGGTTGACGGCAGCCTCGCCCTCAAGCGCAATGCCATCGGCGGGAATGACGGATCCGCACCTGACAATGGCGTGTGCGCCGACATGCAGCTGCGCAAGCGGGATTTGCCGTTCCGCGCCGTTTTCCATGATCCAAACTATGTCCGCGTTCAAAACAAGACTGCGAGAGAGCGCGCCGCGCGCACGCCGCCGCGCATAATCCTCCAAAAGCTCCGACACGCCGAGCAGGAGCATAATAGAGGATGCGGCGTTGAAATCGCCCTGAAGCATGGCGGCGGAGATGGCGGCGCCGTCCAGTACGGCAACGCCGAGCTTACGCTCCCGCAGGGACGCCGCCGCGCGGCGAATAAACCTGAACGCGTGCAGAATATCAAGCGGAATTCTGATCCACACAGGGAGCAGCAGCTTTTTGGCGAAGTGTACGCCAAGCTTTTGGTACAGCCGCTTACGGAATTCCAGCCCTATATCAGCTTCAGCTTCGGCCGGGAGAACGTTTTCGTCCAGCGCCGAAACCGCCGTGAGCGCCGCGCCGCGGCAGTCCGGTCTGTAGTGCAGCACAACGCTGCCCGTCACAGCAGACGCTTTCGCGCCGATTATGCACGGAGATTCGTTGAGCGCGGAAGCGGCGTAAACCGCTGAACCGCGCTCAAGTCTCAGTCTTAGTCTGCCCGGCAGCGAGGAGGTTGCGGGCAGGTCGCTCGCGATGATGTAGTTCATGCGCAGGCGCCGGTATCAGCGCCGCCGTGCCGGGATTTGTCAGACTCGCGGCGCGCTTCCTCATATACATCCTGCGCTTCCTCGCGGATCGTTTCAAACGTCCGAACGGCGCCATCCTTCAGGCGGAGGCTTCCCGCGACGCCGCGCACGGCGAGCTTATGCGCCGTTTTGCTCTTGACAAATTTCGCGCCTATGATGGCCGCAAGCGCGCCGGCGGCAAAGGTGTGAACGGCGGATTTATTGGGTAGTTTCATTTGTTTTTCCTCCAAAGAATTTATTGTATTGCCTGGCTGCCGGCAATATAGATCGCCCTGATCTGACGGGGCAAGGGAACGGCCGCCGCGAAAATACAAACAGTTTATATGCACTTTAGCTACCCGTCAATAATCCCCGCGCAATTTTTGTCTGATCGGGGCGAAAGCTTGTCCGATTGAGGTTTTCGGGGAGGCGCAGGGGATCTTTGTGCCGCTGCCGCGCGCTGTATGCCGCGAAAGAGAAACGGGCGGCATGAGCCGCCTATCCGGGAGAAGCGTAAATGCGGCAGAGCGCATTTGACAAGCGCTCCGACAATCGCGCCCGCCGCGGAGCTCAAACCAGCCATAACGGGCAGGTAAAAGCGAGCGAAAAGATCTCCGAGCAGTATGCGCGCCACGGCGAGCTGACCGATACTGTGGCATAGGGAGCCTGCGACGCTGATTCCGACGGGGCCTATGTGCCTGCCCGCTGTTTTTACAAGCAGACTCATTGCGGACAGGCTGAGCATAGAGCCTGCCAGGCTGTAAAAAAATGATACCGTGCCGCCGCCGAGCAGGGAGAGGATCAGGCATTTTGCGATGACGAGAAAAAGCAGCTTTGGATAGCTGAATCGGTATAGCGCCAACAGTACGACGGCGTTGGACAAGCCCAGCTTCACGCCGGGAATCATGAAATCCAGCGGTATCATCCGTTCGGCAAGACCCGCGATCAGGGTGAGCGCCAGGAATATTCCCATAAGCGCCGGAGCTCCCGCCTTGCTGTTACCCAAGGATAGCCCCCCGCGGCGTGAATGACAGCGGCGGTGTTTTTCCGGTTGTATGCAGTCCATAAAGTTCCTTTCGGCGTGATGCTTTGCCGCGTTTAATATGCGATGCCGTCCGGAGCGCCGCCGTCGCCTGTAAGTCTGACGAGTATGCGGTTTGGCAGGCACGCGATGAAATCGCCCGCGGCACGGTGCGCGCCGGATTTTACACAGTCCTGCGAGGGACAGTCGGCGCGAGCCATGCTCACTGCGCCGTCTTGAATAAGCAGAACACTTATTCCGCGCGCAGACACCAGGACAAGCTCCTGCCGCAATTGAGTGATTTTGACGCTTTTGTAAAACTCTCCGTCTATGATTATTTCCGCGGTAACGGCGTCCGCACCGTCGCTGTCCGCGCGCGCCGTAAGCCACAGGAGCAGGATTCCCGCCGCGACGAGAGCGATAATCAAAAAATCTCCCCGCTTCATGAGCCGGACTCCGTCAAAACCGACATTTCAAGACGCTCATCGGACATCTGAACCGCTCCGGAAAGCCCGCTTGTTATGAAGAGAGTATCCGCATCAGTGATGAAAATGCCCTCGCAGCCGGGATACTTTTTCAAAAGCGCGGCGCCGTCCTCAAGACCAAGGACAAAACATGCGGTGGACAGCGCGTCCGCCAGAGCGGAGGATTCAGCGACGATGGTTACGGATTTAAGGCCGCTTTTTGCGGGATAGCCCGTCGCGGG
>JAITGW010000086.1 GCA_031280325.1 Oscillospiraceae bacterium | reverse complement strand
TGTAAAGAGCCATACCGGCGTCGATTTCATGAGCTTTATAAGCGTTGAGGACGCCGCCGCGGCGGCAAAATCCATCGGTGTGAAGCTGCCCGACGGCAAGGATCCGACATGGGGCGGATTTCTGTACGAATGCTTTGACCGGTGTGTGGAGGATAAGCTTATACAGCCGGTGTTCATCACGGATCATCCGGTCGAGGTTTCGCCGCTGTCAAAGCGGAAGCCGGGCGATCCTCGCCTGACGGAGCGGGCGGAGTGCTTTATTTGCGGCAGTGAGGTGTGCAACCTCTTTTCCGAGCTTAATGACCCCGTTGACCAGAGAGAGCGTTTTGCGCGCCAGGCCGCGCTTCGCGCAGGGGGGGACGCTGAGGCGGGGATGATGGACGAGGATTTTCTGACGGCGCTGGAATATGGCTTGCCGCCGACGGGCGGAATTGGCATCGGCATCGACCGCGTGGTTATGATGCTCACCGACTCGTCGTCTATTCGGGACGTTTTGCTGTTCCCGACGATGAAGCCGACAGATTAAATATGCGACGCCGCGGCATATTGCGCCGCGGCGCTTTGCGGTTTGTTTGACGCTTGCATTAAGGAGCGTACTCTGGTAAAATGTGCGCGGCAGATTCGTGCGGGAGGAATTTTGCGGTGATAAGTGACGGCAGAAAGCGCATCGAAAAGATCACAAGCCGGAAAAACCCGCTTGTCAGGCACTTGAAACAGCTTGGCGCAAGCCGAGAATACAGACTTTCGCACGGCGAATTATTGTGCGCCGGCATCCGATGCCTGCGAGACGCGGCGACGCGCGCCCGCATTACCGCGATCTGCGCGCTTGAGCCGATTGCGCTGCCGGAGCTGGCAAGCCTGCCGCAAACGCTCGTAACACCCGATGTGCTGGAGTATATTTCGCCGCTTAAATCGCCGCCGGGCGTGTTGTTTTCCTGTGAAATACCGAGATATGACGCGAAAATCGACCCGCGCGGCAGATATATCATCCTTGACGGAGTTCAAGACCCCGGAAACGTCGGCGCGGTGATACGCTCCGCGGCGGCGTTCGGAATTGACGCTGTGCTTCTGCACGGCGCGTGCGCCGATCCGTTTAACCCGAAAACGGTCCGCGCGGCGATGGGGGCGCTGTTTTGGCAGAGGATAATCGAGACGGACGATATGGCGCTCACAGCCGCTGTGAATGATGGGCTGGTTATTTACGGCGCCGCGCTCTCTGACGCGCCGCGAGATGTGCGCAGCGTTGATTTAAGCTCCGCCTCCGTCGCCGTTGGCAGCGAGGGCGCGGGGCTTAGCGAGCGGATACTTTCTCTCTGCCGGGAGCGTGTTATAATTCCGATGCAGCCAGGGACGCAGTCGCTCAACGCGGCGGTATCAGCCGGAATACTCCTGTGGGAGATGTACAAAGGTTAGCTTAGAAAGGGTGGAATGTCAGATGTCGAGCCTGAAATATTGGGCATGGCTCTCCTCGCTGGAGGGTATCGGCGCGAAGATGAAGGGCGATGCGATCCGGCAGCTCGGCTCGGCTGAGCGTGTATTTTTCGCGCGGGAGGACGAGCTGCGCCGAATTCCGGACATTAAGCAAAGCGAGGTGCGGGCGCTGTGCGACAAGGATTTGCGCATGAGCAACTATATACTCGCGAAATGCCAGGAGATTGGCTGCCGCCTGCTCACTATTTCCGACGCCGAATATCCAAGCCGTTTGCGGAACATATTCGACCCGCCGATTGTACTGTATCTGCGAGGGACGCTGCCCGTGATCGATGAAGAGCCTGTCGTCGGGATTGTCGGAACGCGCTCATGTACGCCTTACGGGCTGCGCGTCGCTGAGGATGTCGGCTTTGGTTTGGCTAAGCGCGGGCTTATTGTGACCACGGGCATGGCGAAAGGAGTGGATACCGCCTCCGCCCTTGGCGCTCTGCGCGGCGGCGGCCGCGTAATCGGAGTTTTGGGCGGCGGAATTGATGTGACGTACCCGCGCGAGAACGCCGGGCTTTTTGAGGATGTTGCGGTACGCGGCGCGCTGATCAGCGAGTACCCGCCGGGGACGGAGCCGATTGGCGGGCATTTCCCCGTGCGAAACAGGATCATCAGCGGCATATCACTCGGCGTCGCGGTAATTGAGGCGCCGCTGCGCAGCGGTGCGCTCATCACGGCGTCCCGCGCGCTTGAGCAGGGGAGAGACGTGTTTTCTCTTCCCGGGAATGTGGACTCCTCTTCAAGCGCCGGAACGAACAGATTGCTGCAGGAGGGAGCAATACCGATTCTCGGCGCGCAGGACATCGCGCGGGAATATGAGGCGCTGTTTCCGGATAAGATCAGCGTGTCCGCAAAGAATATTCCTCTGGACAAGAATATGGAGCAAAGGCTTGTGAAAGCGCAGCTTCCGGATAAGCGGCGGCGCGATTCGACAAAATTAGAGATTGACAACGGCGCGGGCGTGGTCTATATTGACCATAAAAAAGCCGCGGAGGCTCTGGCTGAGCCTGACCGAAGCATATATCTTGCCGTCGCGGACCTGTCGGGCGCGGGCGGGGCATATCTCGATGACATTGTCGCGCGGACGGAAATGCCGGCGGGAGAGCTTCTCGCGGCGCTGACAATGCTGGAGCTTGACGGTCTTGTAAGGGATTGCGGCGGCGGCTTGTTTACAACTGCGCAAGACTGACGCGGGAGCGGAATAAAACCGAAACGGAGAGACATAATGGCAAAAAAGAGCTTGGTAATACTGGAGTCGCCGCACAAGGCAAAAACCGTTGGCGAGTATCTCGGAGACGAGTATAAGGTCACGTCGTCGATAGGACATCTGCGCGATCTGCCAAAAAATACGCTCGGCGTTGACATTGCGAACAATTTCGAGCCGGATTATATTCCTGTCCGCGGCAAGGAGGACACGATCTCCGCGCTGAAATCCGCCGCCGCAAAGGCGGACAGGGTGTATCTCGCCACTGACCCCGACCGCGAGGGAGAGGCGATCGCCTGGCACCTCAAGGAGCTTTTGGGACTTTCTGACGAGCAGGCTCTGCGTGTGACGTTCAACGAAATCACAAAGCGCGTCGTGCTTGAAAATATTAATCACCCGCGTCCGATTGACAGCGATCTTGTAAACGCGCAGCAGGCGCGGCGCATTCTCGACCGCATTGTCGGATATCAGCTCTCCCCTCTGCTGTGGAAAAAGATTCGCCGCGGCTTGTCCGCCGGTAGGGTGCAGTCGGTTACAACGCGGCTTGTCACTGACAGAGAAGCGGAGATACGCGCGTTTGTTCCGGAGGAATATTGGCATCTTGACGCGCTGCTTTCCGTACTTGGAGAGAGAAATGTGCCCGTGATGTTCACCGCGCGCTTTTACGGCACAGAGCAAAAGAAGCGTGAGCTGCACTCCGCCGAGGAAGCGGAGGAGGTAATCGCCGCCGTGAGCGGCGCGCCGTTTTCGATCAAAAATGTCAAGCGCGGTGACAAAAAACGCAATCCATCGCCGCCGTTTATAACATCAACGCTCCAGCAGGAGGCTTCGCGCAAGCTCGGCATGACGCCGCGGCGCACGATGAGTGTGGCGCAGTCGCTGTACGAGGGCGTTGACGTTAAAGGGCGCGGCTCTGTGGGTCTTATTACGTACATGAGAACGGACTCTCTGCGCATTTCGCAGGAGGCGCTGTCCGATGCCGCGAGATTTATAAAGCAGAAGTACGGAGAGGAGTATTATCCCGGCAAGCCGTCCGTGTTCAAGACTGACGCCGGCGCGCAGGACGCGCACGAGGCGATCCGTCCGAGCGACTTGTTCCTCACGCCGGACGGTATAAAGTCAAGTCTCACAAATGATCAGTATCGATTGTATAAGCTCATATGGAGCAGGTTTCTCGCCTCTCAGATGTCGCCCGCAATCTTTGACAGCGTGACGGTGGACGCGCTCAGCGCCGGATATATTTTCCGCGCGAACCACACCGCGATGAAGTTTCAGGGCTTTATGGCGGTGTATGTCGAGGGGCGCGACGATGAGGAGGAGGCGGCGACGTCGCCGCTTCCGTCGCTTGGCGAAGGGGATAAGGCAAGCCTGGAGAACATAAAAAAGGAGCAGAAATTCACCCAGCCGCCGCCGAGATATACCGAGGCGACGCTCATCGGCGCGATGAAAGAGTCCGGCATTGGAAGACCAAGCACATACGCCGCGATGGTTTCAACAATTACCGACCGCGAATATGTACTCAAGGAGGGGAAATATCTGCGCCCGACGCCGCTTGGAGATGTGGTCACAAATTTAATGAAGGAACGCTTTTCAGACATCGTTGACGTGACCTTTACGGCGCGGATGGAGGAAGAGCTGGATTCAATCGAGCGTGGGGACGAGGATTGGCATGATGTTTTGTCGGACTTCTACGGCGGTTTTAGAAAAGCGCTTGAAGACGCGGAGACCGCGCTTGAGGGTTCGCGCATTAAGGTGCCCGACGAGGAGTCGGACGAGACGTGTGATCTCTGCGGCCGCAACCTCGTAATCAAATCCGGGAGATTCGGGCGGTTTCTCGCGTGCCCCGGCTATCCGGAGTGCAGCTTTACAAAGCCGATTACGGAGTCCGCGCCCGGCAAATGCCCGGTTTGCGGTGGCAGAATGCTGAAGCGCGGCGCAGTGAGCCAGCGCACGAAGAAGAGCTTCACATATTTTACGTGCGAGAACTTCAGCGTCTGCGGTTTTCGGACGTTTGACGCGCCCACGGCGCAGGATTGCCCTGAGTGCGGAAAGACGATGTTCAAAAAATCAGGGCGCGGGTTTAACAAGCCGTTCTGCGTTAACGACGCCTGCGCGGCGTTTGTGCCGGAGGATAAGCGCGGATATAAGAAGAAAACCGACGAATCGGGCGGTCAGTCCGCCGCAGCGGAGACTGAAGCCGGCGCGGCGGCGAAAAAGTCGCCCGCGAAAAAAAACGCCAAAAAATCCCCGGCGAAAAAGGCTGCCGCAAAATCCGCCCCGCGCAAGCCTGCGGCGAAAAAAGCGCCCTCCGAGGCTAAGTCATGACCGTTACCGTCGTCGGCGCGGGACTTGCCGGGTGTGAAGCCGCGTATCAGCTTGCGCGGCGCGGGATTGATGTGCGCCTTGTTGAGATGAAGCCGCGCAAAAAGACGCAGGCGCACGTGTCGGATGATTTCGCGGAGCTTGTATGCTCAAACTCGTTCCGCGGGGACGAGCTTACAAACGCCGTCGGGCTTCTTAAAGAGGAAATGCGCCGGCTGGACAGTCTGATACTCTCCTGTGCGGAGGAGGAGAGACTGCCCGCCGGCGGTGCGCTTGCGGTGGACAGGGAGGGCTTTGCGGCGCTTGTAACAAAGCGGATTTGCGAAACTCCGGGCATTGAGGTCATATCCGGGGAGGTCGCGGAAATTCCGGACGGGCAGGTGATTTTCGCTACGGGTCCTCTCACGAGCGACGCGCTCGCCGCGAGATTTCAAGAGCTTTTTCCGGACAGAAAATTCCTCTCGTTTTTCGACGCGGCGGCGCCGATTGTTACAAGGGAGAGCATTGATTTTGACAGCGCCTTTTTCGCGTCGCGATATGATAAGGGTACGGCGGACTATATAAACTGCCCGTTGGACCGCGAGAAATATCTCGCCTTTTGGACAGAGCTGAAATCAGCGGAGGAGGCCGCCGTTCACGGGTTTGACGACGGGGGAGTGTTCGAGGGATGTATGCCGATCGAGGTCATTGCCCGGAGAGGGGAGGATGCGATGCGTTTCGGTCCGCTCAAGCCCGTGGGACTTATTGATCCGAGGAGCGGGAGAGAGCATTATGCGGTTGTGCAGCTGCGCCGGGATAACGCGGAGGGTACGCTGTACAATCTCGTCGGCTTCCAGACGCATCTGAAATTCGGAGAGCAGAAGCGCGTTTTCAGCCTGATTCCGGCGCTGCGCCGCGCCGAATTTGTGCGATTTGGCGTCATGCACCGCAACACATATCTCGATTCACCGAAGCTGCTTGACAGATATTACCGTCTGAAATCCGACGCGCGCATCGCGTTCGCGGGGCAGCTCACGGGAGTTGAGGGATATGTGGAATCCGCGGCGTCGGGGCTTCTTGCGGGAATCGAAAAGGCGCGGGAGCTGCGGGGAATGGCGCACATAGATTTCCCCGCGGAGACCGCAATCGGCGCGCTGGCGCGGTATATTTCCGGCGGCGCGGCGGGGGCCTTTCAGCCAATGAATGTGAACTTTGGAATTATACCGCCGCTCTCGGAGCGGATTCGGGGAAAGAGAGAGAGATACACGAAAATATCCGGGCGGGCGCTTGGAATTATAGATGAATTGCGGGAGGGCGGAATATGAAGATAATCGTTGACGCGATGGGGGGGGACAATGCTCCGGGCGCGGTCGTTGCGGGATCCGTTGAGGCTTTGAGTAAATACGGCGTTGAGATAATCCTTGTCGGGCGCGTTGAGGATATTCTCCGCGCGCTCCATGAAGCGGGGGAGCGGGAGGTTCCGCGCGGGATTGAAATCATGCCGGCGGACGACGTTATTGACATGCACGACGATCCGGTTGCGGCGATACGCACAAAGCGCGGAGCCTCAATGGTTGTGGCGCTTGAGGCGCTGAAAAACGGGACTGGTCAGGCGGTTGTATCAGCCGGAAGCACCGGCGCGCTGCTTACCGGAGCGACGCTGATTGTCAAGCGCGTGCGCGGGATACGCCGTGCCGCCGTGGCGCCGATTATCCCAAGCAAATCCGGCGGCGCTGTTGTGATTGACAGCGGCGCAAATCTCGACTGCACGGCGGAGCAGCTTTTGCAATTCGCGTACATGGGCGCGTATTACGCCGAGGATGAGCTTGGTATAGCAAATCCGCGCGTCGGGCTGCTCAACAACGGTGCGGAGGAGACAAAGGGCGGCAAGCTCCAGCTCGAGACTTATGCGCTGCTGCAAAAGGCGGGCGCGGAAGGCAGGCTCAATTTTGTCGGTAATGTCGAGGCGCGGGATCCGATAACCGGCGGCTGCGACGTCGTCGTTTGCGACGGGTTTTCGGGAAACATACTCATCAAGGCGTCCGAGGGAGTCGTGTCATTCCTGTTTTCGGAGCTTCGTGAGGTTTTTGCAAAAAATATCCTCACAAAGCTTGCGGCGGCGCTCGTTCGTTTCGGTTTGAAAAAGCTCCGCGCTAAGGCAAACCCGGATACTGTGGGCGGCGTTATCATGCTCGGCATATCAAAGCCCGTTATCAAGGCGCACGGCTCAAGCGGCGCGGGCGCAATTTCTTCTGCGATCGGCAAGGCGAAGCGCGCCGCGGAGTCGCGCGTCGCCGAAAAGCTCCAGGAGAACATTGACAGCCTGAAGCTTGAGGATGAAAAGTGATGGACGCGCAAAGCCTGGCGCCGCTGGAGGCTCGGCTTGGGTACGCCTTCCGCGACAAGGGGCTGCTGCGGCACGCGCTGACCCACAGCTCGTTTGTGAACGAGCATAAGCGATCGCGAGAAGAGCATAACGAGCGTCTGGAATTTTTGGGGGACGCTGTTTTGGGCTTTTGCGCCGCGGAGTTTCTGTTTGAACGTACTCCAGCCTTGCCGGAGGGGGAGATGACGCGCGCGCGCGCCGAGCTTGTGTGCGCGCGCAGCCTTGTTCTGGCGGCGCGCGACCTTGACCTCGGAGCGTTCATACAAATGGGGCGCGGAGAAGAGGTCACCGGCGGGAGAGCGCGCCCATCGGTGCTTGCAGACACTGTTGAGGCGGTAATCGCGGCAGTGTTTCTGGATGGGGGATTCGTCGAGGCGAAGCGCATTGTGACCGGGTTGATACTGTCAAAGCGAGGTATAAGCGCGCCGGACGCGCGGGATCATAAAACTATACTTCAGGAACTGATACAGCGGACGCCGGGTCTTTCCGTGAGCTATCGCATTGCGGATGAGTCGGGACCCGACCATCAGAAGATATTTATTGCGGAAGCGATTGTGAACGGCGAGGTCCTCGGCGCCGGTGAAGGCGCCAGCAAAAAATCCGCGGAGCAGGCCGCCGCGTGCGCCGCATTGGAGCGGGCTGCGGAAAAATAATGCGTCGATACTGTTGCCGTTACCCCAACAATCCCGCCACAAAGGCGGGATTGTTGGGGTTATGCGCGCGATCTTTTTCGGCAGCGCCGCTGGCGGGCGGTGTGAGGGCGCCGCTGGCGAAAAATAAATTTTACAAAATTCCG
>JAITGW010000039.1 GCA_031280325.1 Oscillospiraceae bacterium | reverse complement strand
AGGGGGAGCTTATCGCCGCGGCAGCCCAAAGCGCGGGTCGCGGGTCGCACGCGCGGGCATATTTCTGTCCGCCGAACTGCGGCGTATACTTTTCGCTGCTGCTGCGCCCGAAAAATCCGCGG
Organism: Oscillospiraceae bacterium; assembly: GCA_031280325.1. Taxonomy (GTDB): domain Bacteria; phylum Bacillota; class Clostridia; order Oscillospirales; family Oscillospiraceae; genus JAIRRO01. The sequence goes on along the minus strand of JAITGW010000039.1, from coordinate 4,145 downwards.
GAGGAAAGTCTTGCGATTACGCCAATGGCGGCAGTCGCCTGCTCCCTCGCGATTGACGCTGTTTTCGGCGTTAAAACCGGAATCAAGTGGGTAAACGACATTTATTTGCGCGGGAAAAAGGTCGCCGGAATCCTCGCGGAGAGCGACGGGCGCGCCGTCATACTCGGCGTCGGCGTAAATATCTCTCCCCCGCCGAGCGGCTTTCCCGATTTGCCCAACGCCGGCGCGATTACGTGCAATCCGCCGGAGCTTGCGCGTGAAAATCTTATCGCGCAGTTTGTTTCGCTCTTTTGGGAGCTTTACTCCGCGCTTCCGGATACAGAATTCATCGCGGAGTACCGCGCGCGCTCAATTATCCTCGGGCGGGACATTTTTCTGGACGGGGAACGCGTGCGCGCGAAAAATATTTCTGATGATTTCGGGCTTGTAATAGAGCTCTCCGATCATACACAACAAACACTGAATTCAGGAGAGGTAAGCATCACATTATGAAGTATTCTATCCGTTCCATTGCCGAGATCGCGGTTTTCGCATCACTCCTTGCCGTCGCAGCGCCGTTTTCGATTCCCATCGGACCCATTCCGATTTCCCTTGGCACGCTGTTTGTATATCTCGCCGCCGCAACGCTCGGCGCGAAGCGCGGCGTCGCCGCAGTCGCGGTATACCTGCTGCTCGGCGCCATTGGACTTCCCGTTTTTTCAAACTGGGGCGCCGGTTTTGTGAAAATTGCGGGTCCCACAGGCGGCTATCTGCTCGGCTATCTGCCGCTCGCGCTCATCACGGGTCTTGCGGCCGACGCAAAGCCCGCTTTTCTCAAATACGCAAAATATCCCGCCGGCATGATCCTCGGAACGATTGTGCTTTACGCTCTCGGCACAGCGTGGTTCATGCTCGGCTCCGGGTACGGCTTCGCAGAAGCGCTCACCCTTTGCGTGCTTCCGTTTCTCGTCGGCGACTCGATAAAAATCGTCGCAGCCTCCGCGCTCGCCCCTCTTCTCAGAGTCCGGGTTCTCACCCGCAGGATATGAGCACCCCGCCGGCAACGCTTGATACCGACATCCGTTATCTCAAGGGCATAGGCGAAAAACGCGCAAAACTCCTGAAAAAGCTCGGAGTGGAAACGTTTTTCGATTTGCTGCGCTTGTTCCCGCGCGATTATGAGGACCGCACGGTCACTCGCTCCATTGGCGAGACGCAAAACGGAGAATCGGTGTGCGTGCGCGCCATGGTCGCGTCGCGACCGCGCCTCTCCAGAATCTCCGGCGGGCGCGACATGGTTCGCGCCGCGGCGGTGGATGACACCGGGCGCGTTGAACTTACCTTTTTCAACCAGCCATATGTGAAAGACGCCCTTGAACCAGGCGTTTTTTACATATTTTTCGGCAAGGTCGAGCGTGACGCGCGCGCTGTGCGCATGATCTCCCCAAAGTTCGAGCGTGACGGCGGCGCATTAAAGCTCACCGGTCGGCTCGCGCCGCTCTATCCCCTCACCGCCGGACTTCGCCAAAAGCACGTGTCCGGCGCGGTACGCGCCTGTCTCGACGCGGTCGGACTGAATATTCCGGAACAAACTCCCGAATACATATGCAAGCATTTCAACCTTTGCGGCTTGAACAGCGCGTATGAATATATTCATTTCCCAAAGGATGAAAATACACTCTCCATCGCGCGGCGGCGGCTCATGTTCGATGAGCTTTACAGCGCGGCGATAATCTCACAGGCGCGCCGGAAAATGCGCGCCGAGTTGCGTGGAGCAGTGTTTCACAACGCCGATTTGACGGGCTTTTTCTCCGCGCTTCCGTTCACGCCGACAACGGCGCAGCTCCGTGCGGTTGACGACGCGAAACGCGATCTCTCCTCCGGGCGAGTGATGAACAGAATCATCCAGGGCGACGTCGGATCCGGCAAAACGCTTGTGGCGGCGGCGGCTTGCGCGATGTGCGCGCAAAGCGGGTACCAGGCTGCGTTCATGGCGCCGACAGAGCTGCTGTGCCGCCAGCATTATGACACGCTGAGCGCGCTGCTGACTCCGCTTGGAATCCGTGTCGGACTGCTTATCGGGGCGCTGACGCAAAAGGCAAGACGCGCGGCTCTCGCCTCAATCGCGCGCGGCGAATTTGACGTTATCGTCGGCACTCACACACTCTTTTCGGACGATACGCGCTATGCCGCCCTCGCGCTGGTGATAACCGACGAACAGCACAGGTTCGGCGTAAATCAGCGCTCAGCGTTCGTATCCAAGGGCACGCAGCCGCATGTGCTTGTCATGTCCGCAACGCCGATTCCGCGCACGCTTGCCCTTGCACTGTACGGCGATTTGGATATTTCGAGCCTGGATGAGCTGCCGCGCGGGCGCAAGCCGGTGAAAACCTTTGCCGTCTCAGAAAAACATCGCGATCGGCTGTATCGCTTCGCGCGCAAGCTTATCACCGAAGGGCGGCAGGCATATTTCGTTTGCCCCGCAATCGACGACACGGAGCGCGAAGCAGAGCTCACCTCCGCTTATGAGCTTCACAAAACGCTGTCTCAGACGGTATTTCCCGACCTTTCCGTCGGACTTGTCCACGGTGGTCAAAAACCGGCGGAGCGAGACGCCGCGATGTTCGCTTTTGCCTCCGGTCAGATGGATATTCTTGTCGCAACGACTGTTATCGAGGTCGGTCTGGACGTTCCGAACGCGGCGCTTATGGTGATTGAAAACGCCGACCGTTTTGGTCTGTCGCAGCTCCACCAGCTTCGCGGGCGCGTCGGACGCGGCGCGCACGAATCTTTCTGCGTGATGTTTGAGGGCGCGGGCGGATCGTCATCGCGGGAGCGGCTTGAGACGCTGTGCCGCACAAACAGCGGCTTTGAAATTGCGGAGGCGGATCTCCGCCAGCGCGGTCCGGGGGACTTTTTCGGCTCCCGCCAGCACGGTCTCGCGCAGTCAAGTCTCGCAGGTCTCATAACCGACCCCGGCATTGTTGACGATGCCCGGACCGCCGCGGACATTACGCTTCGGCGAGATCCGGAGCTTGCCGCGCCGGAGTCCCGTCTGCTCAAATCGCGCATTGACCGCCTGTTTTCAGAGAAAGAAAAAACAATCAATTAAGGAGGAGCTCTATGGACAACCCGCACAGACATAAATACGCGCACCCGCACGAATACAAGCACACGCATTCAGCAGCCCCGCACGGGCACACCCACGGTCCTGACGGGCATACCCATTCCCACACACACACAAAGGCTGTGCTGAACAGGCTTTCCCGCGCAATCGGACACCTGGCTTCCGTTCGCGCGATGGTGGAAGATGGGCGTGACTGCAGCGAGGTTCTGATTCAGCTCGCGGCGGTGCGCAGCGCGCTTAACCGAACGGCGGAGGTCATCCTCAAAGATCATCTGGAGCACTGTATTGTTGACGCCGTTAATTGCGGCAACATGCACGCGCTTGAGGAGCTGAACCGCGCGGTCGAAATGTTTATGAAATAGCTTTCCGAAAATTCAGTAAAGTTCATTTCTTTGCACCTTGTTTATATTGGCTTTGCATATATTTATTCAATACTTCGCGCATTCAGATACAGACACGGGCGGCTCTCACGAGCCGCCCGCTTGCGTATTCGATCTGTCCTATACCTTTTCCGGCGCCGGGTAGTCCTCGCCGAAGGTCTCCGCGGTCACGGAGGCGATTTTCTGCTCGGTCTTCGGGCGGTCGGAGAAATCCGTCTGCACCTCGGCGACCGCGTCAACTACGTCAAGCCCCTGCGTAACCATGCCAAATGCGGCATATTGTCCGTCGAGGTGCGGCGCGTCCGCGTGCATGATGAAAAACTGACTTCCCGCGCTGTCTTTATTTTGCGCTCGCGCCATGGAGAGCACGCCGCGCGTATGGCGCAGGTCATTCTTAAAGCCGTTGGCGGTAAATTCGCCCTTTATTTGATATCCCGGGCCGCCCGTTCCATTGCCTTGCGGGCAGCCGCCCTGAAGCATAAAGCCCGGGATTACGCGATGGAAAATCTTCCCGTCATAGAAGCCTGATTTCACCAGCGATACAAAGCTGCGCACGGTGTTCGGCGCAACGAGCGGATACAGCTCCGCGCGGATTACGCCGCCGTTTTCCATGGTGATCGTAATGATTGGGTTGCTCATTTTGTCATTTGTTCCTTTCT
>JAITGW010000118.1 GCA_031280325.1 Oscillospiraceae bacterium | reverse complement strand
GGATTTTCCAGTCGGACTACGCCCTCCCTCCAAATCCAAAAATCGCAAACATTCTTCCCGGCAGATGCGGAGGCTGGGAAACAGCACAAATCAACTCCGCAAATATATTATACGAGAGGTGTACTAATGACATTTAGAAACGCGTTGAATTTGTTGCGCCCCTATCACAAACGAACGACAATTATCATATTGCTTGCGCTTGCTATCTCAGCTATTTCTGCGGTGACGCCGTTTATCAATCGAAATATCATCGATAAAGGTCTATTGCAAGGAGATGTTCGCTTGGTAGCGACGTTTGTTTTGCTGCTGCTGACACTCCAAATCGGCGGACAGTTTATTGAGTATTTGCAGCGGCGCCAAGAGGTTAATATTTCAAACGATTTGGATAAGCGCCTAAAAACAGAGGCGTTCGAGCATGGATTAAAGTTAAAACCAACATATTTCAAGGAGCAAGGCTTCTATAACAGAATCAGCGACGCGTTATATGATATTACAAAAATCATGAGCATTGCCAACAGTAGTTTATTAACCATATTTGTGATCATGTGCAAGTGTATAGGCGCTATGGTTGGACTTATCATTTTAGACTGGCGGCTATCCGTTTTTGTAGCCGGAATCCTGCCGGTAAAGATATTAATAAACGCAAAAATACGAAAGCGCGCTGAACAATATAGTGAACAAGCAATGGAGGACAATAAGGACTATAATTCGTGGCTTTCAAATATTTTGACGGGAATTACGGACATCAAGCTGTGGAATTTAAGAGTAAAATTTACATCTGAATATCAGGAGCATGTGCAAACTATTAACGATTCATCAAAAAGGCTTACACTATTGAATTCAAAAAACAATTTTCTCTCGAACGCTCTGGAATATGGCTTAATGAATGCATTATACATCTTAGGAGCTTTGCTGATTGTTGGAAATCGGCTTACATTTGGCGGACTGACAGCGTTTATTTCATTCACTGCATATGTATTTAGTCCCGTCAATATCATCATGGACGTTCGAATCATACTGAAACAAATTACTCCGAGCGTGGAGGCGCTGAAGCGCTTTCACGAGCTGGAAGAGGAGGATTGCACTGGATCCAAATCCATGCCGGAAAGACTTTCGACGATTGAATTTCGGGACGTGTCGGTTTCCTTTGATGGCCGTGAAATCATAAAGGATCTGAATTTCAAGATAAATCGTGGAGAGAAGGTTGCTATTGCAGGCGACAATGGCAGCGGAAAAACGACAATTGTTAACCTGTTGCTTCGGCTTTATGAACCGACAAAGGGCGAGATCTTGGTGGATGGAACTCCTATCGGAGAGTATAGTACAGAGGAATTCCGCCGAAAATTCAGCGTCGTAAGTCAGGATATTCATCTGTTCCGAGGGACGGTCAAAGAAAACATCACCTTTGACAAAACTGCGGAAATAGCGTACAATCAGGATGCTCGATTAAAGTTCTGTACGGAGGTCATTGAGAGCTGGGACAAGGGTTATGAAACTCCGGTGGGAAACGACGGAACAAAATTATCCGGCGGTGAGCGGCAAAAGATTGCTCTGCTGCGAGCCCTGCGCCGCAAGGCGGAAATTCTTGTCCTGGACGAGGCGACCTCGAGCTATGACAAAGCCTCCGACGCGGAATTCAATCGATATATCAGGGAATGTACGGACTACGGTTTTTACTTCATCGTAACGCACCGGAAGGATATTCTCCCTCACATGGATAAAGTGCTGGAGCTTTGAGAAAAAGGAGAGCGCCGTGTTTGCAGTGTCTTCCGCCCTCAAAAACCTGCGCCGCTATGCGCGCCGCTCGGCGCTGTACGCCCTCGTCTGCGCCGCGGCCGTCCTGACGCTGCAAGGTTACGCGGCGGGAATCGGGCGCGGCGCGGCGCAGCTCGCCGCCCTGCCGGACGCGATGCCGGTGTCCGCGCGCGCGGCGAGCCTGGACGGCTCGCGCTTTGACGGACTGCAAATCCCGGAGACGGTCGCGGACGGGCTTATCGCGTCGGAGCACGTGACGGGCCTCCGGCTGACCGTGCTCATGGGCGGCTATATCGGCGCGTCGCCGGAGGATTATCTCGAAAACCAGCTCTCGGGCTATGTCGCCGGCGCGAACGGTTTTGCGGCGCTGGAGGGTTTGCCGCCGGACGCGGTGGAGTGGCTTTCCGGCTATGACGGGACGTTTTTGCAGGGGCGGGAGGCGGCGTGTATCGCCGACGCGGCGCTCATGGCGCGGTACGGCTGGCGCGTGGGCGATGTGATTCCGCTCAATCCCATCCGCTTTGAATACCTGGACCGGGGCGGGCTGAGCTACCACGAAACGGCGCGCTTGGACACGCGGATCGTCGGCGCGGCAAATCTCTCCTCGGCGCTCGCGTCTCCGGCGGGAATCGTCCTGCCGTTTGAGACGGTGCGGGCGCTTTTCCATCGCCTGGACGCGAAGTTTTCGGCGTCGTCCGCGTCGTTTTTCGTGCGGGACGCGGCGCGCCTGAACGAATTCAAGGCGGAAATGAAGGAATTGGGCTTAAAGTCCGTCGTCACCGACGGGAGCGCGGCCGTCGCCGTCATGATGAACGCGGGGGCGGCGCTGATGGTAAATGACGCGGCGTTTATCAGCGCCGCGACGCGCCTGCGGGAAGCGCTGTCGCTTTTGCGCGGATTTCTGCCGGCAATTGCCTTGGCGCTCGCGGCGATCGGGTATTTCGCCGCGTACCTGATGATCCAGAGCCGGCGGGAGGAATACGCCGTGCTGCGGCTGCTCGGCATGAGCCGAAGGGGCTGCATGGCGCTGTATTTTACGGACATGGCGGCGCTGACCCTCGGCGGGAGCGTTTTGGGCGCGCTTTTATCGATAGCGCTCGGAATCGGCGGGCTTGGCGCGGGGGCGCTGGTGTCCGCGCTGTTTTCGGTATGCTTTACGCTGGGCGGCGTGCTCGCGCTCGCGCGGCTCGGCCGCGTGAACGTCATGCTCGCGCTCGCGCGGGCGGAATAGGGGGAGACGTTATGGAAAGGCTCACGGTCAGCGGGGTGTCCTACAGCTATCGCACGAAATATCAGACGGTGCGCGCCGTTTCGGACGCGACGTGCGCGTTCGAGGCGGGGCGCGTCTACGCCATCACGGGCGAGTCGGGCAGCGGGAAATCAACGCTGCTGTCCCTGCTCGCGGGGCTGGATCTGCCCGACGAGGGCGTCATCGCCGTAGACGGCGATGACCTGCGCGGGCGCAACCGCGACGCGTACCGCCGGAGCGAGGCGTCGGTGGTGTATCAGGCGTTCCATCTGCTCCCGCTGCTCACGGTTTTGGAGAACGTCACGCTGCCCATGGAGCTGAACGGCGTTCCGAAGGCGGAGCGCCGTCGGCGCGCGGCGGCGCTGCTTGAAAAGGTCGGACTGCCGGAGGAGACGCACGGGAAATTCCCGAAAATGCTCTCCGGCGGACAGCAGCAGCGCGTGGCGATTGCGCGCTCTCTCGCCGCGGGCGGCAAGCTCATCCTCGCCGACGAGCCGACGGGCAACCTCGACACGGAAAACGGCCAAAACGTCGTCAACATCCTGCTGGAGCTCGCGCACCGCGAGGGCTATCTCGTGATTCTCGTCACGCACAACCCCGACGTTGCGGCGATGGCGGACGCGCGGCTGCGCATGACGGACGGGATCCTCTCGGAGGAGGGCGCGCCATGATGTTCTGGGGGAGCGTCCGGCAGCTTCGGCGCACGCCGCTCACGGCGGCGGTTTTCGCCGTGCTGTTTGCGGTCGCGTCGTTTTTTTTGTGCGCGGGGGCGGCGGTGTCCGCGCGGAACCGGGCGGCGGTGCGCGCGTATGAGGACACGTTCGTGACGATCGGCACGGTGCGCCAGCGCCCTGAGGCGATGGAGATCACGGCGCGCTACGACGCGTTCACCGGGACCTATTCGCGGAAGAGCGCGCCGGCATACGCGTCGGTCGTCTCGCCGGAGGTTCTGAATTTCGACGGCGCGGAGTACCTCCTCGGGCCGGAGAAGCGCCCGTATTACGGCGCGCTGCGCCCCGATTTGCAGCTGAAGCCCGTGGGCGACAACTTTGTCTGCTACGCAAACTACGTCGCCGAATTTACGCCGCTGGAGGACTGCGTGCCCGATCATCCGGTGGAGGTGCGGCTTGTGCGCCCGCTCAGCGGGGAGGTTCCGAACGCGATGATCGCCCTGCCGCAGGCGGGGGAGACGATCCTGTTCTGCGACCATTATAACGACGCGCCGCCGACCCTTTACGCCGGGAAAACGTATGTCGCGCAGCTCGTTTCCGGCGGGCTGCACGACCCGTCTCAGGCTGCGGGCGCGACGGAGTGGAATCCGTCGCGCGCGGCGAGGTCGGCGCAGCGCCTCCCGGACGGAACGCCCCTTGGGCTCGTTTACGCTTCGATTGCGGAGGTCACGGACGGGTTTTACGAGACGGCGGCGGGGCGCGCGTGGCTGGCTTACGCCGCCGCCGCCAACGACAGCTACAAGACGCTCCCCGTGCTGCCCACGAGCGGGACGCATTTGCTGCTCCCGTTCTACAACGGCGCGGCGGCGGTGACGGCGGGCGCGGACATTACGCCGGAGGAGTATGCCGCCGGGGCGTATGTGTGTCTCGTGCCGGAGAGTCTTGCGCGGCGCAACGGCTTGACGGTGGGCGATGCTTTGCGGCTTCCGCTGTATTTCGCCGATTACGAGAGCGCGCCGTCGGAAAAATTCCCCGAAGCCGACGAGACGAGCGCGGTCACGTCCGTCGTGTGGTGGGACATGGGCGCGCCGCTGAACGCCATGGGCGAGGCGTATCCCGTGTTTTCAGAC